>DASUXE010000066.1:0-2456 GCA_036378075.1 Gammaproteobacteria bacterium | reverse complement strand
TCACTACTCGTGACGCAATGCCTCGATCGGGTTGAGGCGTGCCGCGCGACGCGCCGGAAAGAAGCCGAACAGGATTCCCACCGCGGCGGAAAACGCGAAGGCGACCAGCACGATGCCGGGACGGAACACGAACGGCACGCCGAGTGCATGGGCGCCGATTGCACCGGCGCTGAGACCGGCAACAATCCCGAACAAGCCGCCCAGTGAGGCCAGCACCACGGCCTCGATCAGGAACTGGGTCAGCACGTCCCGTTCCAGCGCCCCCACTGCCAGACGGATACCAATCTCGCGGGTGCGCTCGGTAACCGAGACCAGCATGATATTCATGATGCCGATACCGCCCACCAGCAGGCTGATGGCTGCCACGGCGCCGAGCAGCATCGTCAGCACCCGGGTAGTGCTCGTCAGGGTGCTGACCAGTTCCTGCATGTTCATGACGTGAAAGTCATCGTCCTTGCCCTTGGTGATGTGTCGGCGCTCGCGAAACAGCCGCTCCAGATCGGCCTTGACCTTGGCGGTGGACACATCATCGCGCGCGGAGACCAGGATCCCGTTGATGTCGGTCGTGCCTGCAAGGCGGCGTTGCAAGGCGCGCAACGGCATGAGTACGAAGTCATCCTGATCGGTGCCGAAACTGGACTGCCCTTTGGCAGTCAGTAGTCCGATTACGCGACAGGAAATGCTTTGCAAGCGCACATATTGATCGAGCGGATCCTGATGTCCGAACAACGTCTCGTAGACGGTATTACCCAGCACACAAACACTGCTGCCGGCGCGTTGCTCGCCCGGCGAAAACTGCCGGCCGGAAGCCAGCGGCCAGTCACGGATAACCAGGTAATCATTGGTGGTTCCGATGACCACAGTTGACCAGTTGATGTTTCCGTAAATCGCCTGTGTCGCCTGTGTCGAATAGGGTGCAACGGCGCGAATGCCGCTGATTTGAGTCGAGATCGCATCCACATCGGACAGTTTGAACATCGGCGCCGCGGAACGGGTGCCGCCGCCGCGCATGCCCTGACCAGGATGAACCTGCAGCATGTTGGTCCCGAGCCCGGAAATATCAGCCTGGACTTTTGCCGTGGCGCCACTGCCCAGGGTCACCATGGCGATGACAGCGGCAACACCGATCACGATTCCGAGCGTGGTCAGCGACGAACGCAGGACATTCCGCTCGATCGCGCGCAGCGCCAGATGAATGGCATTCCAGATCATGCCGTGGCACTCCGGGAGTTTTCATGGTCGTGAGCAATGAGACCATCCAGAAAGTGCAGGGCGCGATGCGCGTAGGCCGCCATATCCGGTTCGTGCGTGACCATGACGATGGTCAGGTTCTGTTCGCGGTTGAAGCGGGTCAGCAAATCCATAATCTCGCGACTCCGCAGCGTGTCGAGATTGCCGGTCGGTTCGTCTGCAAGCAGCACATCCGGATGGGTCACTACTGCACGTGCCATGGCGACACGTTGCTGCTGGCCACCGGACAGTTCCGCGGGGCTATGTGTCTCCCAGCCACTCAAGCCCACGCTGGCCAGCGCATCCATGGCGCGCTGCCGACGTTCTGCGGCGGGAACACTCTGATAAATAAGTGGCAGTTCGACATTCTCCAGCGCCGAAGTGCGGTTGAGCAGGTTATAGCCCTGAAATACGAATCCCAGTTTGTTACGGCGCAGGAAGGCACGTTGATTGGAAGACAACGTACTGACATCGATGCCTTCAAACAGATAATCGCCGCTGGTCGGTACGTCCAGACAACCCAGAATATTCATGCAGGTTGATTTTCCACAACCGCTGGGTCCCATTACCGCGACAAATTCGCCGCGCTGTATCACGAAACTGATACCGCGCAGGGCATGCATGGCTGCCTGACCAGTCCCGTAGACCTTGGTCACGTTGCGCAACTGGATCAGGGGGCTTTGTGTTTCAATCTTGCTGTCAAACGCATTCATGATGCATGAGTTGCAATATCGGTAACGACCTGCATGCTCGGCCGCAAGTCACCCGAGAGCACCTGGGTCATGCTGCCGTCAGTTGCGCCCACAACAATTTTCACGGGCGCCAGTTTGTTGTCCTGTAAAATCCAGACTTCACGTTCGGCGGTTTCGGCAGGCGCACGGGAATGCTGCAGAAACGAGCGGGGTGGATGGGGAAGCAAGCTGCCAACCAGTCCGCGGCCTTCATTGTTTTCGGCCACCGGCGGCTGGAAGCGCAGTGCTGTGTTGGGCAGCAGGATCGCGTCCTTGATTTCCTGTACCACAATCATGGCGGTCGCAGTCATGCCGGGTCGCAACAGCAGTTCGTTGTTGTCGACCATCAACACGGTCTGATATGTGACCACCCCCTGGATAGTGCGGGGGCCGTAGCGAACCTGGGAAATCGTCGCGGGAAATTTCCGGTTCGGATAGGCATCGACCGTGAAACTGGCATGCTGGCCATCATGAACCTGACCGATATCTGCTTCG
>DASUXE010000065.1:0-11810 GCA_036378075.1 Gammaproteobacteria bacterium | reverse complement strand
GCCGAAGACCGTCGACAACGACCTGGCGGTCACGGACTGCTGCCCGGGCTTCGGCTCCGTGGCCAAGTACGTCGCGGTCTCGATGATGGAGGCGGGGCTGGACGTCGAGTCGATGGCCAAGACCTCGACCAAGGTGTTCATCCTCGAAGTGATGGGGCGGCATGCCGGCTGGATTGCCGCGGCCGGCGGCCTGGCGGGCGAAAAACCCGGCGACGCGCCGCACATCATTCTGTTCCCGGAAATCAGTTTCGATCAGCCGGCGTTCTTGGCGCGCGTCAAACAGAGCGTCGACAAATACGGCTACTGCGTGGTGGTGGCCTCGGAAGGCGTGCGCAACGCGGAAGGCAAATTTCTCGCCGAGGCTGGCACCCGCGATGCCTTCGGTCACGCGCAACTCGGCGGCGTGGCGCCGTTCCTGGCGGATCTGGTCAAGCGCGAACTGAACTACAAATATCACTGGGCATTGGCGGACTACCTGCAGCGCGCAGCACGCCACATCGCGTCGAAAACCGACGTCGAACAGGCCTACGCCACCGGCAAGGCCGCCGTGGAATTCGCGTTGAAAGGTCACAATGCCGTGATGCCGGCGATCGTGCGCAAATCCAATCAGCCTTATAAATGGTCAATCGGCATGGCCAAGCTGGCCGACGTCGCCAACCGCGAAAAATTCATGCCGCGCGATTTCATTACCAAAGACGGTTTCGGCATCACCGCCAAGTGCCGCCGCTACCTCGCCCCGCTGATCAAGGGCGAAGACTATCCGCCATACAAGAACGGCCTGCCGCAATACGTGCAGCTGAAAAACGTCGCCGTGAAAAAGAAGCTCAAGACCGCTTTCAAGGTTTGAGACCCAGTCCAGCGCTCAACACACACTCTCACCACCCTGCCGCGGCGATCGTAGCGTCCCGCGGCAGGCAAGCCTCATGCCAACTATATTTTCCTCTGGCCGACGCACTCCTCCATAAAATTACATAATGTTGCTTATACTTCGCTGTAGGAGCAGCTCGCTATTCGAGCGACAACAATAAGCCGTTCGTGTGCTTTGGGGTAAAGGCATACGGATCGGCGTAAGAACGAGCTCTCCTTGCTCAGCTCGGGATGCAGCATCAACTTTTTTGGGGAGATCTGATCATGCGTTTCACGAAGACTTTGAGCGTCCTGGCTGTGTTGACCAGTGCGGCATTGCTGCTGCTTGCCGGTTGTGGCCCCAGCGTGGACACCGGATATTCCAGCAATACCGGTAGCAACAATACCGGCGGCGGTTCGACCGGCGGCACCCTCACCGGACTTGGATATACATGGGAAGTCGAGACGTCCGGTACCACTACTGATCTCAGAAGTGTCTGTTACGGCGCCAGCCGCTGGGTTGCGGTTGGAACCAGCGCGGGTGTGGGGGTCACCGCGGAAAGCACCGATGGCAAGAGCTGGACGCTCACCCAGCAGAACTCGGTGGCAGACTATTATTTGCACAACGTCGGCTGCGGCAACAACACCTTCGTCGCGCTGGCAAGCACCGCAATCATCTACAGCGGCGATGGTGTGAACTGGACGCAGGCTTCAGTCCCTTCATCGAATGGTTCAACGCCTTATCCGCAAGCGATCGCCGCCGTCACATACGGGAATGGCCTGTGGGTCGCGGTCGATGATCTGTTTCTGACGGAAAACGGTTGGGGGTTTCTGACCAGTACCGACGGTGCCTCCTGGAGTGAGACCCTTATCGGCGGTGCTTACGCTCAACCCACCGCCATCGCCTACGGCAACGGTCTGTACGTTGTGGTTGGCTACGGCGGGCTGCTGTTAACCAGTCCCGATGGGACGAACTGGACCAACCGTTCGTTCACCACCGGCCAGGCGATGCTGGGCATCACTTACGCTAACGGCATGTTCGTCGCGGTGGCGAACAACGGCCAGATCCTGACCAGTCCCGATGGCATAAACAACTGGAACGCATATTCAGTGAGCTCAGGCGCATTGAACGCTGTCGGCTACGGCGGTGGCATCTTCCTTGCGGTCGGTGCTTCTTCCGGCGGCACCGCTTATGTGAGCACCGATGGCGTGAGCTGGACCAGCGCGTCATCCTATCTGCCCAGCGGGCTCTACGGTGCGGCGCTGAACGGCGCCGCGTACGGAAACACCAGTTTCGTCGTGGTCGGCGATAGCGGCGAGATCGGCTTGAGCCATTAGCAGCCATCGTCACGTCCGGGAACGATCCCGGATGAATCTGAAACTTCGCGGCCGCCTCCGGGCGGCCGTTTTCATGCTTGGTGCCGCATGATTTCCCTGTGTTAGACTCCGGCGGGTTTTCAGCGGCCTCAGCCGGTTCCGGCTGCCAGGCCCATAACTAGAACGACGACTCGTCAAATATTCCATTGCGGAGGACGCATTGATGTTAGTAAATGACGGTTTATGGCTGGCACTGGGTTGCGCCGTGCTGGCGATCCTGTTCGGCATCTTCTCGGTGCGCTGGGTGCTGAAGCGCCCGGCCGGCAACGAACGGATGCAGGAAATCGCCGCGGCAATCCAGGAAGGCGCGCGCGCCTATCTCAACCGCCAGTACACCACCATCGCCATCGTCGGCGTGGTGCTGTTCGTGGTGATCGGCTTCGCGCTGAACTGGTATACCGCCGTCGGCTTCGCCATCGGTGCGATCCTGTCCGGTGCCACCGGTTTCATCGGCATGAATATTTCGGTCCGTGCCAACGTGCGCACCGCCGAAGCCGCCCGCCACGGCATCAATGCCGCGCTCAGCGTCGCCTTCCGCGGCGGTGCCATCACCGGCATGCTGGTGGTGGGCCTGGGCCTGCTGGGTGTCACCGGCTACTACCTGATCATGATGCACCTGACCGGCAACACCGACGCTGCCTTGCATGCGCTGGTTGGCCTGGCCTTCGGCAGCTCACTGATCTCGATCTTCGCGCGTCTCGGCGGCGGCATCTTCACCAAGGGCGCCGACGTCGGCGCGGATCTCGTGGGCAAGGTGGAAGCCGGCATTCCGGAAGATGATCCCCGCAACCCGGCCGTGATCGCCGACAACGTCGGCGACAACGTCGGTGACTGCGCCGGCATGGCCGCGGACCTGTTCGAAACCTACGCGGTGACCGTGGTCGCGACCATGGTGCTGGGCGGTCTGCTTACCGCTGAACTCGGCGCGCATGCCGTGCTGTATCCGCTGGTACTGGGCGGTGCTTCGATCATCGCCTCGATCATCGGCACCTTCTTCGTACGCGCGAAGGAAGGCGGCAAGATCATGAACGCCTTGTATATGGGTGTCATCGTCTCGGCCGTGCTCGCCGCAATTGCGTTCTATCCGATCACCAAAAGCCTGATGGCGGATGCCACGATGGGGCCGCTGCACATCTACTACTGTGCACTGATCGGTCTGGCGCTGACCGGCGTGATCGTCTGGATTACGGAGTACTACACCGGTACCGAATTCAAGCCGGTCAAGCACGTGGCCTCGGCCTCGCAGACCGGTCATGCGACCAACATCATCGCGGGTCTCGGCGTGTCGATGAAAGCCACCACGCTGCCGGTGCTGGCGGTGTGCGCGAGCATCTGGGGCGCGTACCACTTTGGTGGTCTGTATGGCATCGCGATTGCCGCCACTGCCATGCTCTCGATGGCAGGTATGGTGGTCGCGCTCGACGCCTACGGTCCCATCACCGACAACGCCGGTGGCATTGCGGAAATGGCCGGCCTGCCGGCTGAAGTACGCAACATCACCGATCCGCTCGATGCGGTTGGCAACACCACCAAGGCCGTCACCAAGGGTTACGCGATCGGTTCCGCCGGTCTTGCGGCACTGGTGCTGTTCGCGGATTACACACACAACCTCGCTGCAGCCGGTGTGAATGTGGAATTCCGGCTCGACGATCACATGGTCATCATCGGCCTGTTGATCGGCGGTCTGGTGCCGTATCTGTTCGGCGCGATGGCGATGGAAGCGGTCGGCCGTGCCGCCGGTTCCGTGGTAAATGAAGTACGCCGTCAGTTCAAGGAAATTGCCGGCATCATGGAAGGCAAGGCCAAGCCGGATTATTCGCGCGCGGTCGACATGCTGACCAAGGCCGCAATCAAGGAAATGCTGATTCCGTCACTGTTGCCGATTCTGGTGCCGGTGCTGGTCGGTGTGCTGCTCGGTGCGAAAGCATTGGGCGGTGTGTTGATCGGTACCATCGTGACCGGCTTGTTCGTTGCAATTTCCATGACCACCGGCGGTGGTGCATGGGACAACGCCAAGAAGTACATTGAAGACGGCAACTTCGGTGGCAAAGGTTCCGAAGCGCACAAGGCGGCCGTGACCGGCGACACCGTTGGCGATCCGTACAAGGACACCGCGGGCCCGGCCATCAATCCGCTGATCAAGATCATCAACATCGTTGCGTTGCTGATCATCCCGCTGCTGGGACACTGATCACTCGAGACCGGGAGAGCAAAGCGCCGCCTGTGAAAACAGGCGGCGTTTTTTATTGCCAGAACATTAGAAGGGCGCAAGTATCAATAAGGCGGTGGTGCCGGCGGCAACGTCTTGCCTTGTTGTTTAGCGCGTTCCTGCATTTCCTTGTGATGCTCGGCGCGGATTTTGGCGCGCTCTTCGGCAGTTTTCGCGTTGCGCATTTTCTCGCGATACGCGGCGCGTTCCTGCGGCGTCATCAGCTGTGAACCGTAGATGACATCCTTGCCGGCTGCCGGGGCCTTTTTCTGTTTGCTCTGCTTTCCCTGAGCGGGCGGATTGCCTTGACCCATCATGCCTTGCCGCATCCCGGGACCCATACCCTGTCCTGACATACCCGGGCCCATGCCGTTGCGCATGTTGCCGCGTCCCATCGGTTGTCCGGCCTGCGGACAATTTGCCTGCATCCTGCCGCACGGCATCGCCGCCGCAGGCTGTGCCGCAGTCGTCGCGTTCGGCGCTGCATCCGCGAATACTGCGGCTGATGCCAGCATCAGCGCCGGTATCAATGCCAATCTGATGAATTTCATAATCTGCCTCCTGGTTACTCGAACCGGTCCGGCGCCTACTGTGCGGCAGGCGCCGTGACGCTGCATTGATCCACGTCACCCTGCCAAACGCATGATGCCGAGGGCCTTCAAGACATATTTCTCGTAGAACGGTTCGCTCGAGCCGGTGCGCATCTTGCGCAGGAAATATTTCTCGAAACCGATCTTGGCGAGATGCACCCAGTAACCCTCCTTGGCCCAGGTGACGTTGCGCGGCGGAATCTGCGGCAGCGCCACGAACGCCAGGCCGGTGTCGCCCATGTCGGCAAGACAGATGGCGTTCCAGGTGGCGGTGGCCTCCACCGGTTTGCCTTCGATATCCGCCCTGATGTTGGCGACCACTGCGCTGATCATGGATTCGATCATGTAGCCGGTTTTCGGCACGCCGGTCGGCACCGGGGTCGGTTCCGGTGGGGCGATCGCCACGCATACACCGGCCGAATACACATTCGGATATTTCGCATTGCGCTGATAGGCATCGATGGTGACAAAGCCGCGCGGATTCACCAGACCTTCCACGCCCATCAAGGCATCCACGCCCTTGAAAGCGGGCAGCATCATGCTGTAGGCAAACGGCAATTGATGCTCGCGCAACGGTTTGCCGTCCGTGTCGTGTTCGACGGCGGTGAGTTGACCATCGCCGAATTCCTTGATCTTGGCATTGGTGATCCATTTGATGTGCCGCGCGCGCATCGCGGATTCCAGCATGCCTTTCGAATCGCCGACACCGCCGAGGCCCAGATGGCCGATATAAGGTTCGCTGGTGACAAAGGTCATCGGCACCTTGTTGCGCAGTTTGCGTTTGCGCAGATCGCTGTCGAGGATCATCGCGAATTCGTACGCAGGTCCGAAGCAGCTTGCGCCCTGCACCGCACCCACCACGATGGGCCCGGGGTTTTCGAGGAACTTTTCATAGGCCACATGCGCCGCCTTGGCATGTTCGAGCGTGCAGACAGATTGCGTGTGCCCGCCGTTCGGTCCGAAACCCGGAATCTCGTCGAAGGCGAGCTTGGGCCCGGTGGTGATCACAAGGTAGTCGTACTCGAGACGCTGTCCGTCTTCCAGCTCGATCACACGCTCGTTCGGTTTGACCGCTTTCGCGGCACTCACCACCAGCCGGATGCCCTTGCGCTCCAGCGGTTGCTTCAGATGCACAACCACCTGCGACGGTTTGCGCCAACCCACTGCGACCCAGGGGTTGGACGGCGTGAAATGAAACGATTCCACCGGATTCACCACGGTGATTTCATGTGCGCGGCCGAGTTCTGCCCGCAATTCGTAGGCTGCGGGCAAGCCGCCTACCCCTGCACCCAGTACCACAATCCTTGCCATGACACTCTCCTCCTCCGGATACCAACCGGAAATTGCGTTTTATGAAACAGTTACCGCCGCGTCATCCGCGACGTGGCCATGCACACCACGCGCAGCGAGGCGCCGGGCCCACCAGTAATAAACCAGCGGAATTACGAACAGCGTCAGGATGGTCGAGGCGAAGGTACCGAAGATCAGCGAGATCGCGAGTCCGCCGAACACCGGATCGGCCACCATCACCACCGACGCGGAAATGATTGCCAGCGCGGTCAGCAGGATCGGGCGGAACCGCACCGCACCCGCCTCCATCACGGCTTCCGCCAGCGGACGGCCGTGACGCCGGTAATCGAGTATGAAATCGATCAGCAACAGTGAATTGCGCACCACGATGCCGGCGAGTGCGATCACGCCGATCATTGAGGTCGCGGTGAACGGCTGATGCAGCAGCCAGTGTCCCGGGAACACGCCGATCAGGGTCAGCGGAATCGCGCCCATCACGATCAGCGGCATGAAAAACGACTGGTAATAGGCTGCCAGCAGCAGATAGATGAAAATCAGCGCAACGATGAACGCCGAGCCGAGATCGCGGAACACGTCGAGCGTCAAACGCATCTCGCCGTCCCACTGCAACTGGTAGCGCGACACATCGTCGGGGGTTGCGGCCACGAAACCGAGATTGCCGGCGTGCAAGGTGTTGCCGCTCGGCAGCGCCTTGTTGTTCAGCTCGCCTTGCAGCGCCAGCACCGCATTGACCGGGCTGCCTTCCAGCGTTTCGCCGCTGACATAGACGACCTGATGCTGATCCTTGGTATAGATCGGCTTCTGCAATACATGCTGCTGGACACTGACCACGCTGCCCAGCGGCACGGTGCGGCCGTTGGCGGCGGTCACCCGCAGATCCAGCACCTGGCGGATGAATCCGCGATCGCCCTGCGGAATGCGAACCCGCACCGCAATCGGTTCGCGGGCATCGTTGGCGTGCAACATGCCGATATCGAAACCGGCGAGGTAGTCGTGCAAGGTGCGCGCCACGTCACCCGCCTGCACACCGGCGAGCGCCGCGCGCGCCGGCTCGACCACCAGCCGGTATTCCTCGGCATCGCCGGTGACTGAGTCGTCAACGTTGATCATGCCGTAGGTATGCGCGAATGAATTGCGCACATAAGCCGCGTTCTCGCGCAACTTGTTGTAATCGGGCCCGTAGAGTTCGGCCAGCACCTGCGCGCGCACCGGCGGGCCGGGCGGCGTTTCATACAGTTTCACACGCGTTCCCGGATACGCCGTGGCAATCTCCGCCAGCGCCGGTTCCAGTTGTTGCGCAATCCTGTGCGACGGTGGACGTTCGCCCTTCGGCACCAGATTGACGCGAATCTGCGCAAAATCGTGGCCGCTGCGAATCGGGTCGCCGCGTACCAGCGCCGCAAAATCGGGCGGTGCGGGGTTGGCCATGAAGGCCTGGAAATTCGTCACATATCGGGTGTTGCCGAGCAGCGCGGCCACGCGACGTGTGACTTCATCGGTGACCACCAGCGGGGTGCCGGCCGCGGTATCCACTTCGACCAGGAAGGTGTTGGTGTTGTCGTCCGGGAGCATTTTCAGCGCCACGCCGCCGAAACTCACCGGGCCGTCAATGCCACGCGGGCGCACGAACTGCCACATCGGCTGCAGCATCGCGAGCAGCAACAAGGCTGCGACACCGGCGACGAACAAACGGCGGCGGCGCGACGAGTTCATCAGCGGTTCCATGACGGCGAGATAGAGGTGCCGCAGCCGATCGCGTTTTTCATGCCCGCGTTCTTCGAGTGTCGGTGCGCGCACTTCGCTCATCACTTTTGCAGCCTTGCCGCGCAGCCAGCGCCAGGCGACCCACGGCACTACGATGTACGCGGTCGCCAGCGACACCAGCATCGCAACCGGTGCATTGATCGGAATCGGCCGCATGAACGGACCCATCATGCCGCCCACGAACGCCATCGGAATGAACGCCAGGATCACCGCCAGGGTTGCAATATTGGTAGGCCGGCCGATCTCGTTGGTGGCCAGCACCAGACGATCCTGAAACCTGTGTTTGCCGCGCTGGTGCAGGCGCCGGTGGATGTTCTCGATCACCACAATGGCATCGTCCACCAGCAAACCCAGCGACAGAATCAGCGCGAACAGTGTGATGCGGTTGATGGTCTGGCCGATCAGCCAACCAACGCCGAGCACCACACCCAATACGAGTGGCACCGTCAAGGTAACGATGGCGGCTTCGCGCCAGCCGAGGAACAACAACAGGATGATCGCCACCGAGATTACCGCGATGCCGAGATGCTCGATCAGCGTGTTGACGGCTTCGTCGGCCTTGGCGCCGTCGTCGCGCGTCACGGTGACCTGCACGCCTTGCGGGATCGCGCGCAGTTTGAGTTCGTCCACTTTGGCAAGCACGGCGTTGGCAAGCGTCACCGAATTGGCGCCCGCGCGCTTGTCGATGCTGAGCGTGACCGCCGGTTGCAGTGCGCCCGAGGCAGGCTTTGCGTCCGTGCCGGGGCCGAAACCGATGAACGAATACTGTTCCGGTTCCTTCGGCCCGTCGACGATGCGCGCGACATCCTTCAGGAACACCGGTTTGCCGTTAGGTGTGCCGATAATGACGTTGCCGACGTCCTGGGCATCGCCCAGCACGCCCGACACACGCACCGTCGCTTCCCGGTTGCCGTTCACCAGTTCGCTGCCGGTCAGCGCCACATTGGCCGCTGCGAGTTGCGCTTCCACCGCATCGAGCGGTAGACCGGTGGAGGCGAGTTTGCCGGGATCGATGTACGCCGTGACGGTACGCGGCGTGCCACCGACAATTTGCGTATCACCCACGTTCGGCAAGGCGCGCAACGGTTCCAGCAGCCGCGCTGCCACGTCGCGCAATTCCAGCGGCGTCAGGCGGCTCGAACTCAGCGTGATAGTCACCACCGGCGCATCGTTGATGCCTATGGATTTGACCAGCGGCTGGCTCACGCCCGGCGGCATGTGATCCATGTTGCGTGAAATCTGGTTGTAGAGTTTGACGAGACTCTTCTCCTCGTCCTCACCCACTTTGAACTGCACCGTTACCACGCCCATGTCATCCACGGCGTAACCGTAGGTGTGATCCACACCGGGCAGCGCCGCCAGCAAGGCTTCCAGCGGTTTCACCACCTGGTTCTGCACTTCCTCGGAATTCGCACCCGGGAACGACACCATGACATTGGCTGCCGGCACCGCGATCTCGGGGTTGTACATGCGCGCGGTCAGCAGCACCGCCATCAGACCGAAAATCGCCGCCGCCACCATCAGTAACGCGGTGATCTTGGAGGTCAGGAACAGGCGCGTCAGCCGCCCGACCATGTTGATCTGCTCATGGTGTCCGTTGGGCAAACTCATTCGGCACTCCCGTCGGTTTTCGCAATCAGGGTGCCGTTGTCGATTTCCGCGCCGGGCTTGCTGACGATGCGCTCGCCACTCGCCAGCCCCGACTGAATCCCAACCTGATCATCATCAGTGTTGCCGGCACGCACCAGACGGAATTGTGCGTGACCATCCGCATTCACCACGAACACACCGCTGATGCCGGCACGCACCACCAGTGCGCTGGCGGGAATCCGGACGGCATCCTGCTCGCCAATCGGCACGTGCACCCGCACATACAGGCCGCTGGTCAGCGCGCTGCCGGCCGGGATGCTCAAACGAATCAGATGGGTGTGGGTCTGCGCATCTGCCGCCGCTACCACCGATTTGAGTACGCCGGTGTAGGCAGTCGAACCCGCGGAGAACGGCACCTTCTGACCAACGTGCAACGCGCCATACACGTCATCCGGCACGTAGCTTTGAATTTCCAGCGCGCGCTCGTCTTCCACCACCAGCAAGGGTTTGCCCGGCGTGGCAAGATCACCCGGGTCCACCAGTTTCTCGACCACGACGCCCGCGAACGGCGCCTGCACATCGGCGTAACCGACTTCATTGTTGGCCATCTTCAACGCCGCCTGCGCACTTTCCAGTTGCGCTTTGGCGGTGGTGTACTGACGTTCCGCGGCATCGAGCTGCATGCGGCTCACGGCACCCTGCGGAAACAGCGTGGTGTAACGCTTGTAGTTGATGTCGGCTTCGTCGTACACGGCCTGCGCCTGATTCAGGCCGGCTTGCGCCTGCTGCAGGTTGCCGCGCACGTCGCTCGAATCGATGCTCAGCAAATGCTGACCGGCGCGCACCCGGTCACCCGCCTGCACTTCGACGCTGCGCACGTAACCGGTCAGCCGCGAGGAAATTTCCGCGCGCTTCAACGACACCACCGTGCCGGGCACGGTGGCATACACCGGCCCCGGCTGCGACTTCACCACCAGCGTTGCGGTATGAATTCCGGCATCGGCATCCACCGGTCCGCCGGCGCCTTCGTTGTGACAGGCGGCAAGTGTCAGCGCAGCGAGCACGGCTATCACGCCACGCATTGCGTGACTGCGATACGTTGATCCGGTTGCCTGGAGATAACTGAATGTCATGACTGGTTACCGCTGTTCATTTAATCTGGCAGCAATAGTTCTGGTACAGGGTGCGGATCACGTCGAGCGCCGGACCCGGATTCAAACCGTAGAACACGGTCTGTCCGTCGCGCCGCGTGGACACCAGCCGTTCGCGCCGCAATACCGCGAGGTGTTGCGAGAGTGCCGACTGGGCCAGCGGGACTTTTTCCAGCAACTGGGTCACCGACATTTCGCCCTGTACCAGACTGCACAGCACCATCAGCCGGTGTTCACTCGCCATGGCACGCATCAGATTGGCGGCTTCCGTGGCGTGCGAGGCCATCTGCTCGGTGCTGAGCTCGAACTTGTCTTTACTCGTACGTGCTGTTGCGTTGCGTGTTGCCATGCCGTGCTGCTCCATGATGAGTGGTGATCCGGAACATTAGCCGGCGAACGCCGAACCCGGCTTCACGTGCAGCTTGGCGAGAATCTTCGCCAGCGGGCAGAAGCCCGTGAACGAAGCCTGCAGCATGTTGGCGCCCACGAACGCGGTCACCCAGAACCAGTACGGACTCAGGAAGTAACCCAGTGCCAGGCTGACCAACACAAAAGTCCCGGCAATACGGAATACAAGCTTGTCGATGTTCATAACTCTCTCCTGCCTCTGCTGTGCCCGGCTGGGATGCCGGTTTGATACATTAGTATATGCGCATTAACTAATATATCAACCCCCCGCCCTGAGGCCCTGGAGCCGGGCCTGGCGGTTTGCGCGTACGGGAACATCATTACGCGACGCCGGGCGGCGCGCTCTGACCTGGGTCAGGAGGAAGGCCGGCACCCGGAACCGGGCGCCGGGCGGGCCGCTTCAGCTGAACAGCGTACTCAGCAGATTCACGAAATTGTGGAACACCACCCCGGGCCAGATGCTGCCGGTGCGTTCGCGGAGCCACGCCAGCACGGTGCCGATAACAGCCGGGAAGATCATCGCGCTCCAGTAGATGTGCACCTTGCCGGGTGTGCCATCGATAC
>DASUXE010000064.1:0-4063 GCA_036378075.1 Gammaproteobacteria bacterium | reverse complement strand
GCCGCCATTCTTGCCGGCCCCGCCGCCGCCCCCGACGCCGCCGGTGGTTTTGCTGTCGCCGCCGTTGCCGAAGGTGCCGGGTGAGCTGGAACTCTGCGGCCAGGCTCCGTTGCTGGAAAACCCGCCGCCGTTGCCAAAGTTGTCGCCCTTGCCGCCCATGCCGCCACCGCCACCGGGGCTGCCACTGCTGCTGGTGGTGGTACTGGTGCCGCCGCCATTGCCGCCGATTGCCGCGTTGCCGTTGAGGGTGACGCCGTCCAGCGTGAGGGTACCCTGGTTATAGATAGCACCGCCGGCACCGAGTCCGCCGCCGCCGTTGCCCGGATCACCCTTGCCGCCGTCGCCGCCCTGGGCCAGGCCGTTTTGCAGGGTCAGGTTCTGCAGGGTCAGGTTGCCGGGACCGGGAAGTTTGGAATAGATGACATTGCCGCTGCTGTCGGTCGGCGGGTTGTAGCCGGTGAGCGATTCGCCGCCGCCGATGTAGAAGATACGGAATGCGGAGCCGCCCTGGCTCGAATCACGCATGATGATGCTGCCCTGCGGGTCGCCGATGATGGTGATCCTGGAGGTGATGGGTGGCAGCCCGTTCGGCCCGTACCAGCTGTTGTCGGCGGTACTGAGCTTGTAGGTACCCGGCGCCAGCAGAATCTCGTCACCGCCGTTGGTTGCGTCATCGCCGGCCGGACAGGCGCCGGTTTTCTTGTTGTCGTTGGCCGCGTTGATTGCATCAATGAGTGAACATTGACTGCCGCCCGGTCCGGTCGCGGCTTTGGCCACCTGAATGACATTTGCAAGTGCCGGGGAACTCGACAGGGCTGCGGCCAGCAGTGCGATAACGCATGCCGTGGCTGGCAGTCTTGCGTTTGCGGGGCGGTCGAGACCGGTCATGCGCATGCTTGTGTCCAACCGAATGGGGTCAGCAGGGCGGGCGTCGGGTACTGCCAGACGAACCGGCATTATATGGAGGCAGCAGCCCGTCTGTCGAATAAGCAGGGCCGATGTGTTTTAATGCTCGCCCATGTTTCGCCCGCTACCCATTTTTATCGGCTTGCGCTATTTCCGCGCCAAACGCCGTAACCAGTTCATCTCCTTTATTTCGTTCATGTCGATGCTGGCCATCGCGATTGGCGTGATGGCGCTCATTACAGTGTTGTCGGTCATGAACGGCTTCCAGAACGAGCTGCGTGCCCGGATTCTGGGCATGGTTTCCGACATCACGGTATCCGGCTTCGACGGACGCCTGCATGACTGGCAAGGGGTCGTGCACCAACTCGATGGTTTGCCGCACGTCACCGGGCTGGCACCTTATATAGAGGACCAGGCCATGCTGGCAAACGGTGCCAATATGAGTGGCACCGTTATCCGCGGAGTCTTGCCGGCCGATGTCGGCAAGGTATCTGATATTGACAAAAAAATGGTCGCCGGAAGTCTCAACGACCTGAAACCAGGCAGCTTCAACATTGTGCTTGGCAAGGATCTGGCCTATTCGCTGGGCGTGGGGCCGGGCGACAAGGTGGTAATGATGATCTCCCAGGGCAACGTGACGCCGGCGGGCATCATTCCGCGGCTGCGTCGTTTCACTGTGGTGGGGATTTTCGATGCCGGTGTCTATCAGTATGACAGCGCGCTGGCGCTGATCTCGATGCAGGATGCGCAAACGCTTTACGACATGGGTCAGGCGGTAACCGGGGTGCGGCTCAGGCTCGATGACAATCTGCTGGCGCCGCAGGTTTCACGTGAGCTGGTGCGGCGTTTCGAGGGACAGTATTACATCAGCGACTGGACCCAGCAGAATTCCAATCTGTGGGCGGCGATTGCAATCGAGAAGACGGTCATGTTCGTGATTCTGTCACTGATCGATCTGGTTGCGGCTATCAGTATCGTGATCGTGCTGGTCATGGCGGTGATCGACAAGCAATCCGATATCGCGATCCTGCGAACTCTCGGCCTTACACCGCGCGGCATCATGGGCGTCTTTATCGTGCAGGGCGCGCTGATAGGATTTCTGGGAACCCTGTTGGGTCTGGTGCTTGGCGTGCTGCTGGCGCACAACGTCAACAACATTCTTGAATTCGCCCGGCACGTGTTCAATGCCCAGATTTTCCCGGCGAGCGTTTATTACATCAACGATCTGCCGTCGGACATCTATGTGAGCGATGTGCTCAAGATTACCCTGTCGACGTTCGTGCTGACGATATTGTCCACGCTGTATCCGGCGTGGCGCGCCGCGCGTACCCAGCCGGCCGAGGCGTTGCGCTATGAATAGTGTGGCGACCGAAACACGGTCCGAACCGGTATTGCGCTGCGAAGGACTGTTCAAGCACTTCACCGAAGTAGGTAACGTGGTGAAGGTGTTGAACGGCGTGAACCTGAGTGTCATGCCGGGCGAGCGAGTTGCGATCGTGGGCGCCTCCGGCTCCGGCAAGAGTACCCTGCTGCATCTGCTGGGGGGGCTGGACACGCCCAGCGCCGGCGAAGTGCATGTGACAGGCGAACCGATTACCCGGATGGACGACGCGGCGCGTGGCCGGTTGCGTAACCGTGCGGTTGGCTTCGTATATCAGTTTCATCATTTGCTGCCCGAGTTCACCGCGCTGGAAAATGTGGCGATGCCGCTACTGATAAGTGGCGAGGAACCGCGGGTTGCGGCACAACAGGCACAGCGGCTGCTGGAGCGGGTGGGGCTGGGCGAGCGGTTGCTGCATAAACCCGGACAGCTTTCCGGCGGCGAGCGTCAGCGCGCGGCGGTGGCGCGTGCGCTTATTCACCGTCCGGCGGTGGTGCTGGCGGATGAGCCCACCGGCAATCTGGACATGCATACCGGCGAGCAGGTTTACGAGCTGATGCTTGAGTTGAATCGCGATCTGAATACCAGCCTGATACTGGTCACGCATGACGAACGACTGGCGGCACGGATGGATCGCGTATTGCATCTGGAAGACGGGTTGCTGCGCCAGCAATAACCGGTCACCGCCTTCGGAATCCGTTTCCGGATTTCATTGTGCAATTTCTGCCGCTTACAGCCCCGTTGATTATTTCTGGTGCCGCCGCGCGTGTTGTCGCTTCAGCCAGCGTCCGCGAATGGATACGTACCAGGCAGACCTCAGACCTGCGTAACCGATCAACGCAAACAGCAATCCCATCAGGATGCATCCGAGCCACAACGGTGCCCAGATATGCCTGAATTCCGATAACAGCCAGCCGAATGAAATGTGCTCGGGGAAGGGGTGCGGTCTGGTATGCAGGGCGATGGCGCCGAGCTTGTAGCTGAAGTAGTAAATGGCGCCGAAGGTGAGTGGATTGTTCGCCCACACCGAGACTACTGCTATCGGCAGATTGAAGCGCCAGTAGAGTGCGCCCAGCACCGCGAACAGCATGTGCCCGGGAATTGGCATGCAGCAGATGAACAAGCCCAGGGCGAATGCCCCGCAACTGCCGCGACGATTGATGTGCCACAACGCAGGGTCGTGCAGCAATGCCTGAAACGGCTTCATGTACCATTTGTCATGCAGCCGGGCATGCAGGGTATTCCGGTCAGGCATCAACTTGTTGAGTAATTTACGCGGCATTAATTCAGCTACGCTCCTCGGTGCGCAGGGTATTCCCGCGAATTATCCCGTGTGACTGGCAATTCTCGCGTTCCGATGTGTACACTCGAATCTCATGCTGTGGTGATGCTTTCTCGCATATCGGCTCCGGACTGCGACGCCAGAGCGGATCAGGATGTGGCTCGCGATTTGCGGTCTGCCGGTATCCGGATGATAAATTAACCGACGATATCCGGTAACGAGTCGCCGCCCCGACAGTATCGCATTATTCACGCTTCAGGGACGAGATCGGAATATGGGACGCGCAGGGATTGCGATGTTGATTGGAATGCTGGCCTTGCTGGCGTTGTCCCACCTGCCTCCTGCCTGGATGGTATTGCCCGCTGCGGCACTGCTGGCAGTGCTGTTGGGTATGCACCGGAACTCCCGAGTGTTGCTGTTTGCCGTGTTCGGTTTCATCTGGGCCTGGTGGTACGCGCAGCATCTGTTGGCGATGCGGCTGACGCCGGCGCTCG
>DASUXE010000063.1:0-3266 GCA_036378075.1 Gammaproteobacteria bacterium | reverse complement strand
GCCGAGGTGCAGTTTCATCGCAGCATGAATCAACAGGGTATGGAGCAGATGGTGCATCTGGCCCGCATCCGCATCGCCAAAGGCGGGACCCTCGATTTTGCGCCCGGCGGCTATCACATGATGTTGATGGGCCGTCGGCATGCGCTCAAACCCGGGCAACGGGTAGTGCTGACACTGGACTTTGATGACGGCAGCCACCAGACCGTCGAGTTGGTGGTGAAAGGAGCAAACGGCACATGAAACGCACCGGATTATGGCTGTTTGCCGCCTTGCTGCTGGCTGGCTGCGGAGGCCAACAGGCCAAACCCTGGGGGTTGACCAATATCACCGGCCACATGCCGGATCTGCAATTCACCCTGACCCGCGACGATGGCCGCATGGTGAACGAGAGCGCCTTTGCCGGCAAGCTGACGCTGCTGTATTTCGGTTACACCCACTGCCCCGATGTCTGTCCCACTACCCTCGCCGATCTGGGCACGGCGATCCGCAAGCTCGGCCCGCAGGCCGATCAGGTGCAGGTGCTGTTCGTGTCGGTGGATCCGGCGCGTGATTCTCCGGCCGTATTGAAAAGCTATGTCAACGCATTCGGCCCCTGGTTCGTTGGAATGACCGGCGGCCAGGCGCAGCTGCAGGCGCTGACCAAGCGCTATCGGGTGGCTTACCGGCTCGGCAAGCCGGATGCCCAGGGCAATTACACCGTGTACCACAGCAGCGCGGTGTTCATCTTCGACAAGCAAGGCAAGGCACGCCTGCTGGCGAGTCTGGACAACAAACCGGAGCAGATTACGGCCGACCTGAAACGGCTGCTGCAGAAGTAGGCCTGTCGATATTCGCCTCAGCGTGGCAGGAAACCAGGAAGAGGTAGGGAGTATGCAGAGCAATGGGACCGGATTGAAGCTGGTTACGCCCGAGCCGACGAGCGCGGGGTCGAGCCGGGAACCGGTCGGTGTGGCCAACGAGGCCGATTACCAGATCCTCAGTGCCTGGCGGGACACGCTGCGTCACTTCATGACCGCCAGCAAGGCTATTCTGAAACAGGCGGGCATCACGCCGCATCAATACCAGGCGCTACTCGCCATCCGTTTCGGTGCCGAACAACAAAAACTGGCAGTTGGTGAACTGGCGAAAAACCTGCATGTCCGTCACAACAGTGCCGTGACGCTGATCAACAAGCTGGCGGAACGCGGTCTGGTGCGGCGGGTCACCTCACATCGCGACCGGCGCGTGGTGTATCTGCATCTCACCGCCAAAGGTGAAACCATCCTGCGCAAACTGGTGACCGCACACCGCCGCGAGCTGGACCTGGTCACGCCGAACCTGCGGAAAATCCTGATCTGATCAACGGCTAGTGGCTGGCCGGATGCGGAATGAACGGTTCCGGCTTGTGCAGGAAATAACCCTGGCCGAAACTTACGCCGATTTTTTGCAGCTCGTGCTTGGTCTGGGCATTTTCCACACACTCGGCAATGCACTCGATACCGCGCAGGCGCGCGAGTTCCGAGAGTGACCGGATGATGAGCGGGTTGACCGGATCATTGGCAAAATTCTGCACAAAGTTGCCGTCAATCTTCACGTAATGCACCGGAATCGATTGCAGATAGGCAAAGCTCGCCACGCCGGTACCAAAATCGTCAAGCGCAAAACGGTAACCCTCGGAACTGAGCTGATGCATGGTTTCCACGGCACGCGTCAGATTATCGAACGCCACATTCTCGGTCACCTCAAAACAGACGCGTTGCGGGGTCACCTTGTAGCGTGTGGACAATTCGCCGAGCTGACGCCGGAAATCGGGACCGTCGATGGTACGAGGCGTCAGGTTGATGCTTAGACGCGCATCCGTCAGTCCCGGATGTGCGAGCAACCTGAAACTTTCCTCCATCACCCAGTTGTCGATGATGGTGGATAACCCGTAACGGGCCGCCACCGGCAGAAACGCACTGGGCGAAACAATGCTTCCATCTTCCATCAGGCGCAGCAGAACTTCATAGAATCGTCCCTCGCCATTCGCCGGCTTGTCATCCAGTCTCTGGATGCGTTGCCCGAACAGGCGAAAGTGGCCATCGTTCATGGCGGTCTGCAATTGTGAAACGCGCGCCAGATCGGAATGGTGCTGCAGCATGTTGGCGTCGTCACGGCGATAGACATGAATCGCATTGCGCCCGGATTCCTTGGCGATGTAACAGGCGATATCGGCGCGGCTCAACACCTCGGGTGCACGATCGCCGGCGGTGAAGAAGGTCACGCCGACGCTGACGCCGACATTGAACGTGAGTTCACGCTCTCTGAACTGATAATCCAGCACTGTGCGGCGCAGTATTTCCGCCAGTTGCAAGGCCCGCTCCTCGTCGGTGTCAATCAGCAGCACCCCGAATTCATCGCCGCCCAGGCGCGCAATGACATCCGGGTGATGCACCGCCCCGCGCAACTGCCGGGTCAGCTCCACCAGCAGCCGGTCTCCAATCTCGTGGCCGCGCGTGTCGTTGATGAGTTTGAACTGGTCGAGATCGAGATACAGCAACGCAAAGCGACGGCCCTGGTCAGGTGCATCGGTGAGTTCGCGGAGCCTGTGATCGAACGCCGCGCGATTGCGCAGTCCGGTGAGGCTGTCATGCGTGGCTTCTTTCAACAGCCGTTCACGCAGTTGTTCGGCTTCCGAGATATCCCGGAACACCACCACGCCGCCGAGCATGGCGCCACTGGCAGAATTGACCAGCGTAATTGCGCCTTCCACCGGGCGCAGTTTGCCGGCGCGATCACGCAGCATGCGCCGCGAAAGAATTTCCGGCCCGGTGCCGCGCCGCAGACAATGGCGCACGGTGTTTTCCGGTTCATCGGTATTCAGGCGGTTGTCGGAAAACGAGAGCGGGAAGATTTCCTCAATCGGCCGGCCACGCGCGTCATCGGCGTTCCAGCTGGTGAGTCGTTCGGCGATGCTGTTCATGAAATGCACGCGCCCGTCGGGGCGCGTCGAAATTACCCCTTCGCCCAGCGACTGCAGCGTGACCAGTGCGCGTTCCTGCTCGATATCCAGCGCCACGTTGGCGCGTTGCCGTTCGGCGAAAGCCGCGGCCACCACGTAGCCGGTGAATGCGGTGGCGCCGACGAATGCAATACGCACAGCGGTGTCGAATTCATCGAGCATGATCTCGTGGTTCAAACCCAGCACTGTGCCCGCGAGCAACACGGCGCTGGCACTGGCGCCGGCATTGCCGCAACGTACCGCGGTCAGCACCATCAGCGGCAGCAACAGAAAGAACAGACTTTCC
>DASUXE010000062.1:0-4030 GCA_036378075.1 Gammaproteobacteria bacterium | reverse complement strand
CTCGTTGGCCTTTGAGTCTGGCTGGGCATTACGGTACACGCTCAACGGCCCAATTGTCACCACGTTTAGCGCGTGCGTGTTTTCCCGGCTTTAGTATTCATCGCAGTGGGGGCGGGAGTCTTGGGGCGGAATTCGCACAGGTCGGCGATCACACAGCGCCAGCATTCCGGCTTGCGGGCCTTGCACACATAGCGACCATGCAGAATCAGCCAATGGTGTGCATCCTGTTTGTATCGTTCCGGCGTGAATTTATGCAAACGGTCTTCGACTTCCCGCACGTTTTTGCCGGGTGCAAGCCCGGTGCGGTTCGCAACCCGGAAGATGTGCGTGTCCACCGCGATGGTCGGTTCTCCGAAGGCGGTGTTGAGGATCACGTTGGCGGTCTTGCGGCCCACACCGGGCAGGGCTTCGAGCGCAGCCCGGTCGCGTGGAACCTTGCCGTGATGCTGTTCGATCAGCAACCTGGCGGCGGCGATGATGTTTTTCGCCTTGGTGTTATACAGGCCGATGGTCCTGATGTAGTGCTTGAGCCCGGCTTCGCCGAGTTCGAGTATCGCCCTGGGCGTATCGGCAACCTCGAACAATTTTTCCGTGGCCTTGTTGACGCTCACGTCGGTCGCTTGTGCCGACAAGGTCACCGCCACCAGCAGTTGGTATGGCGAGCGATACACCAGTTCGGTGGTTGGTTTGGGATTGGCCTTCTTCAATCGCGCGTAGATTGCCGCGCGCTTTTCAGGATTCATGATTTCTTCGCTTCCTGTTGCGCGCGCCTGGCGCGTACCCGTTCGATGGCAGCGGCGATCTCGGCCTGACGGCGGGCGACGAGTTCGGCCTGATTTTCGGCACGCGGTGCTTTGCGCCGCAGCTGACGCTCGAGTTTGTTGCGTTCCAGGCGGGCATTGCGATCGCCATAGCGGGCACGGAAGAAACCGGCGCGAGCCGGCCCGGCAGCAGGCACCTCGATACCTTCGGTTGCGGAAACCGTAGGCTGCATCCGGATGCAGTTCACCGGGCAGGGTGGGATGCACAATTCACAGCCGGTACACAGCGATTCAATCACCGTGTGCATCTGTTTGGCGGCACCGACGATGGCATCCACCGGGCAGGCCTGAATGCACTTGGTGCAGCCGATACACAAGGGCTCGTCTATGAAGGCGACGGTATCCGGTATGAACTCGCCGAGCTCGGGGTCGAGCGGTTTGGTTTCGCGATGAGTCAGTTCGGCAAGTGCCTGAATGGTTTCGTCACCGCCAGGCGGGCAACGATTAATAGCCGTTTCGTCAGCCGCGATGGCATTCGCGTAAGCGCGGCAATCGGGATAGCCGCAGCGTTTGCATTGGGTCTGCGGCAATAACGCGTCAATTTGATCGGCTAACGTCGTCACGATATCCGTACAAACGTTATTTGACTCTCATGCCCGGCTGCGCGCCTTCATGCGGCTCCAGTATCCACAGATCCTTGCCGCCCGGACCGGCCGCCAGCACCATGCCTTCCGAGACGCCGAATTTCATCTTGCGCGGCGCCAGGTTGGCGACCATCACGGTCAACTTGCCTTCCAGTTGTTCGGGCGAATAGGCGCTCTTGATGCCCGCGAATACGTTGCGGCTTTCGCCACCGAGGTCGAGGGTGAGACGCAGCAGCTTGTCGGCGCCCTCCACATGTTCGGCCTTGACGATGCGCGCGATGCGCAGGTCCAGCTTGGCGAAGTCGTCGTAACTGATTTCCGGGAAGATCGGTTCCATGTTGCTCGCCTGTTGGGTGTTCGGGGTCGGGGCTAGATTTTCTTTCGAGGCTTCGACCATTGCGTCAATCTTCGCTTTCTCGATTCGGGTCATCAATGCTTCAAACCGGTTGATGCGTGTGCCGGTCAACGGGGTGTCGAGCCCGGCCCAGGCAAGTGGTTTGATATTGAGGAACTGTTCGGTTTTTTCCGCCAGTACCGGCATCACCGGTTTGAGGTAAGTCATCAGCACGCGGAACAGATTCAGGCCCAGGGTACAGATCTGCTGTACTTCGGGAAGCTGTGCCTCGTCTTTGGCGAGCGCCCAGGGTTTGCGTTCGTCGATGTACTGATTGACGCGATCGGTCAGCGCCATGATCTCGCGAATGGCGCGGTTGAAATCCCGGTCTTCATAGGCTTGCGCGATCGCGCCTTGTGCTTTGACTGCTTCATCAAGCAATTGAGCGTTGACGATTTTGTCCGCCAGCTTGTGATCGAAGCGCTTTTCGATAAAGCCGGCGCAGCGGCTTGCGATATTCACCAGCTTGCCCACCAGATCGGCATTTACGCGCTGCACGAAATCGTCGAGGTTCAGATCGATATCGTCCACACCGTCGCCGAGTTTGGCGGCGAAGTAGTAGCGCAGGTATTCGGGATCGAGATGATCCAGATAGGTGCGGGCCTTGATGAAGGTACCGCGCGATTTCGACATCTTCTGGCCGTTGACGGTCAGGAAGCCGTGTGCGTACACGGCGGTCGGGGTGCGGAATCCGGCGCCGTAAAGCATCGCCGGCCAGAACAGGGTGTGAAAGTAGGTGATGTCCTTGCCGATGAAGTGATACAGCTCGGTCTTGTCCTTGTTTTCAGCCGCCCAGAAATCGTCGAAACGGAGTTTGCCGCCCGGATTTTTTTCCTTGCTGTCGCAAAGGTTCTTGAAGCTGGCCATGTAGCCGATCGGCGCGTCCAGCCAGACATAGAAAAACTTGCCGGGTGCATCCGGGATCTCGAAGCCGAAGTACGGCGTATCGCGGGAAATGTCCCAGTCCTGCAGACCGGCCTTGAACCATTCGTCGAGTTTGCGGGTGACAGCTTCGTGGAGATGACCGGCACGGGTCCACTTGTGCAGCATGTCGTCGAAATCGCCGAGCTTGAAGAAATAATGCTCGGATTCCTTTTCCACCGGACGTGTGCCCGAAATCACCGAGACCGGATTCTTGAGGTCGGCCGGGGAATAGGTGGCGCCGCAGTTCTCGCAGGCATCGCCGTACTGGTCCGGGGTGCCGCAGCGTGGGCAGGTGCCCTTGATGAAGCGGTCCGGCAGGAACATTTTCGCCTGCTCGTCGTAGAACTGCTTGATGGTGCGGGTGGCGATATGGCCGGCGTCGCGCAACCGCTTATATATAAGTGTGGCCAGTTCGCGGTTTTCCGGCGAATGGGTGCTGTGATAATTGTCGGTGCTGATCAGGAAGTCCGCGAAATCGCGCCGGTGCTCGGTCTCGGTACGGGCGATCAGCTGTTCCGGGGTGATGCCTTCCTGGCGGGCGCGCAGCATGATCGGCGTGCCATGGGCGTCGTCGGCGCAGACATAGATACACTCGTTGCCGAGCAGGCGCTGGAACCGGACCCAGATGTCGGTCTGGATGTATTCCAGCATGTGGCCCAGATGGATCGGGCCGTTGGCGTAGGGCAGGGCGCTGGTGACGAGGATGCGGCGCGGGGTCGGGTTCATTTTTCTCTGGATGCCGTAGGTGGGGCGGGCAAGTACGTAATTCGAGCGCGAAATTATGCCATATGCTCGCCGGAGCCGGGCCGCTGCAGGCATCAACTGTCCGGGCCAATGCTAAAATGCCGCTCCTTTTCCATTCGAAAGCACCGCGATGGCCGCGATTTCCCGCGAACAGATCGAGACCGCTCTCAAGGGCTGGCAGGAACCGCATCTCGGCACCGATCTGGTGAGCGCAGGCTGTGTGCGCGATATCCGGATTGACGGCGGTGAAGTCGGCGTCGTGATCGAACTGGGATTCCCGGCTGCCGGCTATGCGGATGAACTGGGCCGGATCCTGCACGGATTGATTAGCGGCTTGCCCGGCGTGAGTGACGTCACCGTGCAGGTGGAGTGGGCGATCCTTTCACATGCCGTGCAGCGCAATCTGTCGCCGATGCCAGGGGTCAAGAACATCATCGCGGTGGCATCCGGCAAGGGCGGGGTGGGCAAATCGACGGTGGCGGTGAATCTGGCGCTGGCACTCGCCGCTGACGGTGCCCAGGTCGGCATTCTCGATGCGGATATCTACGGTCCGAGTCAGCCGC
>DASUXE010000061.1:0-3086 GCA_036378075.1 Gammaproteobacteria bacterium | reverse complement strand
GTAATCACCTATCTCCTGCACACCACCGGTGAGCTGTGTTTGAGTCCGGTAGGGTTGAGTACATTCACCAAACTCGCACCGAAACGCTATCTCAGTCAGATGATGGGTACGTGGTTTATGGCGGATGCGCTGGGTAGCGTGATTGCCGGTCTGGTTGGCGGCCATTTCAGTCCGGATCAAGTCACGCAAATGCCGAATCTGTTCATGCAGGTTGTTTATTTCACGATAGGTGGCGGCATCCTTCTGCTATTGTTTGTCAAGCCGATCCGTAAACGCCTGATCGGCGATATTGAATAGCCGGCAATAAAAAGCGGCGTGCCATGCACGCCGCTTTTTTCACATGAACATATCGTTGCGTCAGGACTTTACTGAAGGCGCTTGCGCAAGACGTTCGATCCAGCGATACATGAGATAGACGATGGCTGCGAACGCGATGCCACCGAGCCACACCGAGACGGTAGCGAAACGTTCGCCGACGACGCCCAGCGGCCATTGTTTGCCGGAGAAGGCGACCAGACCCGCCACGATCACCCCGAGAATACTTTCGCCGACGATCAGACCGGACGCCAGCAGTACCCCGAGCTGTTTGGTGGCTTCAGGCTTGGGTCCACGGTCCGCGCGGCGTTCGTACCACCAGCCGACTACCGCACCCACCACGATCATGAGTGTTGAAACTGTGGGCAGATAAATGCCGAGGCCCACCGCCAGCGGCGGCAAGCGCACCGACCTGGTGGTGCGTGCCAGTACGGCATCCAATGCGATGAAGACGATGCCGATTCCGACACCAATTCCCATCAGTTTCCATTTTTCCAGATCGTTCTCGATCACGCTTTGCGCGAGTGCCGAGATCAGACCTGCCTGCGGCGCCGGCAGTGCGCGCGAAGGGTCGACCCCCGGCGCGCCGAGAAAACCATAGGCGTGATTGAGCAGATCCAGCACCGGCGGTATTACCGCGGCACCTGCAATCACGCCGATCACCAGTGCCCACTGCTGTTTGGAGGGCGTGGCATCCACCAGCTGACCGGTCTTGAGATCCTGCAGGTTGTTGTTGGCAATCGCGGCGACACAGAACACCACCGAGGTGACGAACAATGCATACGCCACCAGCGCCTTGCCGGCGTCCGGCGGCAGCGCGGATTTGACCGAGAACACCAGGAACAATGCCGTGATCGCAACCACCAGGATGCCGATACCCGAAAGCGGGCTGTTGGACGCGCCGATCAGTCCCGCCATGTAGCCGCATACCGTGGACACCAGGAAGCCGACCACTACCACAATGAAGATGCCGCCAATCGTCAGTGTCAGGGCGTGTTCGCCAAGGCCCGCGCCGGTCGCGAAATGCCACAACAGCCAGGCAATCGGCACGATGCACAGCAGCGACACGAGTCCGACCTGGTTTACCGGGATGTCATGTTCGGTCCGAGCCAGCGTGTCGCCCTGACCGGCCTTGCGGGCTTTGGAAGAAGCGAGTGCGCCTTTCAAGCCGCTGACCACCGGTTTGACCAGCGTGCCCAGGGTCCAGATTGCCGAGATGGCGATGGCGCCGGCGCCGACAAAGCGCACGTAATTGCTCCAGGCACCCTGCGCCACATCCGACGCCGCACCGGCCAGTGGATGCAACAGGGTGAAATGCGGTACTCCCCACGCCCAGCCGATCAAGGCGCCGACCAGCATGGCAATGCCGACGGTGATGCCGACCAGATGACCGATCGCGAACAAGGCAAACGACAGCGCGAAATCGAATCCGGTCGCCGGGCCGGTGTCGCTGTCACCGAAGCGGAAATAGCGCATCACGTCGCTGGCGAACAGACGCGTCTGCACCACGATCAGGAATCCGGCCGAGACCAGCGCACCGACCACCACCGCCTTGAGACCTGCGCCACCCGATTCCACCGATTCGGACGCTTCCTCACCGGCACTCGTGCCGACCTTGATCACTTCGGCGCAGGCGGTGCCTTCCGGATACGGCAGATCGGAATCGGTTACCAGGGCCCGGCGCAGCGGGATGCTGTACATCACGCCGAGCACGCCGCCTGTTACACAGATGGCCGTCGATTCCCAGAATGGAAAGCCGGTCCACCAGCCGATGATCACCATGCCGGGCAGCACGAAGATGATGGACGACAGCGTGCCGGCGGTGGAGGCCACCGTCTGCACGATGTTGTTCTCCTGTGCCGTGGCGTCGCCGAGCCAGCGCAACAGCGCCATGGAAATCACCACTGCGGGGATCGAGGTCGAGAACGTGAGGCCTGCCTTGAGTCCGAAGTAGACATTGGCGGCGGTGAAGATCAGCGTCAGCAGGATGCCGATAATCAGACCGCGAACGGTAATTTCTTTGATTGACATGTCGTTGGTGTTATTCACGTGTGACCATCTCAATTGCCGGAATGTCTTTCCCGTCTGCCGGACGGGGCCTGGGTCGCCGGCGGCAGCCGCCGGAGTTGGCGTGTACCATAGCGCAACTGCCCCCCGGGTGTCTTGCTTGAAGGACTGCTGCCATGTCGACCGATCCGCGCCACCGCCTGCGGCTTTTGGCGGCGTTTGCGGTGGTTTACGTCGTGTGGGGTTCGACCTATTTCGCGATTCGCATCGGCGTAAAGGACCTGCCTGCCGGACTGCTTGCTGGTAGCCGCTTCACGCTTGCCGGACTGGTCTTGCTGACCTGGACCACACTGCGTGACGGCACGCTACCCTGGCGCTCAAAGGACTGGCCGCCCGCCATGGTGATGGGCACGCTGATGATGGTGTGCGCCAACGGTTTTACCACCTGGGCGGAAAACTGGGTGGCGTCGAATCAGGCAGCGCTTATCTCGGTCAGTTCGGCGCTCTGGATTGCCTGGTTCGGTACCTTTGGTCCGCGCGGGCACGCACTCGGTTTGCGCGCCAAGAGCGGCCTGTTGCTGGGCTTCATGGGCGCAATTCTCATGTTCGTGCCCGGGCACGGATTCAGTTTCGAGCATCTCGGCGCGCAACTCCTCATTCTCGCCGCAACGGTCTGCTGGGCGGCCGGTGCGATGTACGGACGCTCGCTCAATCTGCAGACTCCGCCGCTGACCTTTGCTGCCATGCAGATGCTGTTCGGCGGC
>DASUXE010000060.1:0-4926 GCA_036378075.1 Gammaproteobacteria bacterium | reverse complement strand
AGTCGAACTGGGACTTCCGCATGACATGGTGTATCGTCATCCGTTCCCTGGCCCGGGTCTGGGCGTGCGCATTCTCGGCGAAGTAAAGAAAGAATATGCGGATCTGCTGCGCCAGGCTGATGCCATCTACATCGAAGAATTGCACAAGGCGGATTTGTACAACAAGGTGAGCCAGGCGTTCGCCGTGTTCCTGCCGGTGCGGTCCGTCGGCGTGATGGGCGACGGCCGCCGCTACGATTACGTGGTGGCATTGCGTGCGGTCGAAACCGTGGATTTCATGTCGGCGCACTGGGCCCGGCTGCCTTATGAGTTTCTCGATCAGGTCTCGCGCCGTATCTGTAATGAAGTGGATGGCATCTCACGTGTGGTCTACGACGTGACGGGAAAGCCCCCCGGTACGATCGAGTGGGAATGATTTTCGCCATGTCTTTTGCCCGGATACGGCGTTGCAGCGGCGTTCTAGGTGCTCATTTACTGGAATGTAAACTCCGCGCCTCGAACACCACTGCGCCTTGTCTCCGGCCAAAATTCATTGCCGAAAGCATGCTGGGTGTGGTCCGGTAATGTGGTCATGAATAATCAAGACGAAGCATGGATGCGCGAAGCGCTGACGCTGGCACAAAAAGCGGAAGCGGAAGGCGAAGTGCCAGTCGGCGCGGTTATCGTCAAGGATGGCGAGATCATCGGGCGGGGCTGGAACCATCCGATTGCGGCTCATGACCCTACGGCACATGCAGAGATCATTGCCTTGCGTGCCGCGGCACAGGCGCTGGGGAATTACCGCCTGTCGGATACCACCTTATATGTGACGCTGGAGCCGTGCCCGATGTGTGCCGGGGCCATGGTCCACGCACGGGTCGGGCGGCTGGTGTACGGCGCAAGCGATCCGCGTGCCGGTTCAGCCGGGACGGTGTTCAACCTGACACAGGCCGAGGCCCTGAATCACCGGCTTGAGGTCGCAGGGGGCGTGCTTGCTGAGGAATGCGGCGCCATGTTGAAGCGGTTTTTCGCTGCCCGGCGGTAGGCCCGGGCGGCCCGATAGGGTAAAATCCCGCGCCTTGCGATTCCAGTTTCCGTTGGAGAGGTACCGAAGCGGTCACAACGGCACCGACTCGAAATCGGTTGGGGGCTAACCGCCCCACGTGGGTTCGAATCCCACCCTCTCCGCCAACTTTTCCGGATGCTTGGGCGAACGGTATCCAAGCGGCGTTGAAAAGGACAGAAATTCGGCCCCACGTGAATCAATTGGAAGGTTCGACAAAATCGCCGGGAGCGATTTTGAACAGCGCCGCAAAGCGGCGCTGGCCCGAAGGGTGGAGGGCAGGGATTGCCCGGAATAATCCCACCCTCTCCGCCATCTTGCGCTACCCTTGTCACAAGCACTCAAGTCCGGATGGGTTTATGGCAGCGCGCCACATCTACAAAGTGACTTTCATGAACCAGGGCAAGATCTACGAGGTCTATGCCCGCAAGGTCGGTCAGGAAGGCTTCTGGGGCTTCATCGAGGTCGAGCAACTGGTGTTCGGTGAGCGTTCCGGCGTGGTGGTCGATCCCGGCGAGGAAAAGCTCAAGGACGAATTTGCCGGTGTGAAACGTACCTATATCCCGATGCATGCGGTTATCCGGATTGATGAAGTGGCACAGGAAGGCGTGGCCAAGATCGTGACACCGGAAGGTGGTGGCAACGTGACGCCGTTCCCGATGCCGGTGTACACGCCCGGCAGCAAGAAATGATTCCGGCTCATTCTCTGTATCTGGCTGGAAATTTCTGAGCATGCGGTTCGCTTCGCTGGGCAGCGGCAGCCGTGGCAATGCCACGCTGGTCGAGGCCGACGGAACGCGGGTACTGGTGGATTGCGGCTTTTCGCTCAGCGAGACCCGTGCCCGGCTGGCGCGGCTTGAGGTCGAACCCGAGTCGATTGCGGCGATCCTGGTGACGCACGAACATACCGACCATGCCAGCGGCGTGGCACGGGTTGCGGCGCGCTTCGGCATCCCGGTCTGGTGCACGGCGGGAACGCTCAGCGCCTGCGTCCGCCACGGCATCGAGTTTGCAGAACTGTTCAACCCGCACGACGTGTTCAGCATCGGTGGGCTGGAAATCACCCCGGTGGCGGTGCCGCATGATGCGCGCGAACCGTCTCAGTTCATATTCAGCGATGGAGACTGCCGGTTCGGGGTGTTGACCGATACCGGGCATATCACCCCGCACATCGCGCGTGTCTTTGATGGCTGCGAGGCGCTATTGCTGGAATGCAACCACGATGCCGGACGTCTGCTGGACGGCCCGTATCCGCCCAGCCTGAAAGCGCGCGTGGGTGGACCGCTGGGGCATCTCAGCAACGAGCAGGCCGCCGGCCTGCTGGCGATGCTTGATCTCGGCCGCTTGCAGCACCTGGTAGCGGCGCACCTTTCCGACAAGAACAACACGCCGGCGTTGGCACAGGCGGCACTGGCCGCCGCCGCGGACTGCGAACCCGACTGGATCGCGGTGGCGGACCAGAATGAGGGCCTGGATTGGCGCTCGGTTTGAACCGCTACGGTGGAGTGACTGACCCGCTTCGGCTAAAATAGCGCCCCGCACCGCTTAGGACAGATCATGCTGCAGTTCCGTGGTGGCCCTGCTCTTTCCCCCTTCCGTATCCAGAAACTGCTGATTGCCTTGCGCGAGACGCTACCGTCCGTCACCGGACTCGCGGCCGAGCACCGCTATTTTGTCGATGCCGAAGCGAATCTGGGTGAGCAGGAGCGTAGTGTCCTGACGCGTATGCTTGAAGATGAGGCTCATCCTGCCACGCCGGAGGTTCCCGCCGGTGGCCTGATCCTGTGTGTGCCGCGACTCGGCACCATTTCACCCTGGGCCAGCAAGGCCACGGATATTGCACACAACTGTGGGCTCGCCAATATCCGCCTGATTGAACGCGGGACCGCTTATTTCGTGCAGTGCGGTGATGCCGTGCCTGGCACCAGGGAACTGTCGCTGCTGGCGCCGAGCCTGCACGATCGCATGATCCAGACCGTGTTGTTCGAGCTTGAAGACGCTGAACGCCTGTTTGCGCATGCCGAACCTGCACCGTTGCAATATGTCGATGTGTTGCTGGGCGGGCGCGATGCGCTGGCAAAGGCGAATGTGGAATTCGGCTTTGCCCTGTCCGATGACGAGATTGATTACCTGGTTGAAAACTTCCAGCGTCTGGGTCGCAATCCCACCGATGCGGAACTGATGATGTTCGCGCAGGCGAACTCCGAACATTGCCGGCACAAGATTTTTCGCGGCGACTGGGTCATTGACGGGGTGCCGCAGGATATCTCGCTGTTCGACATGATCCGCCGCACTCATGCCAACAACCCACGTGGCGTGCTGTCCGCCTATCGCGACAACGCGTCGGTGATCAGCGGTTCCCGGGGCGGGCGTTTTTTTCCCGATCCGCGCAGCCGGATGTATGCCTATCATCCGGAAGACATTCATATCCTGATGAAGGTCGAAACCCACAACCATCCGACGGCGATATCGCCGTTTCCGGGTGCGGCGACCGGTTCGGGCGGCGAGATTCGGGATGAAGGCGCGACCGGGCTGGGTGGTAAACCGAAAGCCGGTCTCACCGGATTCTCGGTTTCGAATCTGCGTATTCCCGGATTCGTGCAGCCATGGGAGCAGGATCATGGCAAGCCGGGACGTATTGCCTCGGCGCTGGAGATCATGCTGGAAGGACCCATCGGCGGGGCAGCGTTCAATAATGAATTCGGCCGTCCGAACATCTGCGGATATTTCCGCAGCTATGAACAGCAGGTCGGTGATCTGCTGCGTGGCTATCACAAGCCGATCATGATTGCCGGCGGCCTCGGCAACATGCGCGCCATGCATGTGGAGAAACGGGTTTTGCCGGCAGGCGCCAAGATCATCGTGCTGGGTGGTCCGGCAATGAAAATCGGGCTGGGCGGCGGTGCCGCGTCGAGCATGGCCAGCGGTACAAGTTCGGAGGATCTGGATTTTGCCTCCGTGCAGCGCGGCAATCCGGAGTTGCAACGGCGTGCCCAGGAAGTGATTGACTGTTGCTGGGCGCGCGGCGATGCCAACCCGATTCTTTCAGTGCACGACGTGGGAGCCGGCGGGTTGTCCAATGCCGTGCCAGAGATCATTGACGCCAGTCAGCGCGGCGGTATCTTCGATCTGCGCAGTATCCCGAACGACGAGCCGGGCATGTCGCCCATGGAAATCTGGTGCAACGAAGCGCAAGAACGCTATGTGCTGGCGGTAGCGCCGGAGCAGTTGCCCGAATTCGAGAAGCTCTGCAGCCGCGAGCGCTGTCCGTTTGCAGTGATCGGCGAAGCAACCGGTGAGCAGATGCTGGTGGTAGTGGATCCGCATTTCAAGTCGCGCCCGGTGGACATGCCGATGGAAGTGCTGCTTGGAAAAGCACCGAAAATGCTGCGCGAAGTTGAGCGCATTGACTCACCAAAGCAGCACTTCGATACCGCCAAACTGGATTTGCGCGACAGCGCGATGCGGGTGCTGAGTCTGCCGACGGTTGCCGACAAGGGTTTCCTGATTACGATCGGCGATCGCACGGTAGGCGGCATGATTTCGCGTGACCAGATGGTGGGCCCGTGGCAAGTGCCGGTCAGCGACGTGGCGGTGACTGCCGCGAGTTACGACAGCTATCACGGCGAAGCCATGGCGATGGGCGAACGTGCGCCAATCGCGGTGCTGAATGCGCCGGCGTCCGGGCGCATGGCGGTGGCCGAGGCGATCACCAATATCGCCGCAACGGACGTGGGCACGCTCGACAAGGTTCGCTTGTCCGCCAACTGGATGGCCGCATGCGGTCAACCCGGCGAAGACGCCGCACTCTACGATACCGTGCACGCTATCAGTGGGTTATGCGTGGCACTGGACGTCGCGATTCCGGTCGGCAAGGATTCGCT
>DASUXE010000059.1:0-2601 GCA_036378075.1 Gammaproteobacteria bacterium | reverse complement strand
TAGCCATGAGCAACACCAGCCAGACTGGCAATGCCGCGCTCAAGGCAACTGATGTTGTAATCGGCGACACAACCATCAGCACACTTGCCGCCCACGTGAACGGATCGCTTCACGCACATGCGGTGCAACTGACGCTCAGCTCGCCGCTTGGCAAGGCCTCGATCGGCGGCGACGGCACCCTGGCAAACGACGTGTGGCAGGGCGAGTTGTCGACCGTCACGCTGGAACCGGCGGGTGCGGGTGTCTGGCAAGCCGCGGCGGCCTGGCAGCCGCGCATTGGCGCCGACGGCATTGCGCTGCCGCAAGCCTGCGTGATTCAGGCATCGGCGCGCGCGTGTGTCAGTGCCTCGCGGCAGCAGCACAAATGGCAGGCCAATGCGATGCTGGATGCGATCCCGTTGAGTGATTTGCAAGCCCTGCTGCCGCCAGGGCTGGAATACGCCGGCAGTTTTGCCGGCACGCTGCGGTCGAGCGGTGAGGCGAACCAGCACCAGATTGATCTGACTGCCAGCCTGTCACCGGGCAGCATTCACAATGTCATCCGCCACCAGCGGGTGACGCTGCTCGATTACACCCATGGTGATGCGCGCATCCACATCGATGCCACCCATACCACCGGCAGTCTCAACTGGAGCTTGCGTGACGGCGGTTATCTGAATCTGGATACGCGCATCGCCCGCGGCAACAATCCGGCGTTGCACGGCCGCATCCGCGGTGAGCTGCATGATTTCGAACTGATTCCGGCGCTGATCCCCGATGTCAGCAGATTCCAGGGCAAACTCCGGATTGATCTCGCGTTGGGTGGCACGGCCGGAAACCCGAGCTTCAACGGCACCGCGACATTGACTGACGGCGCAATCCGGGCGCCGCGACTCGGATTGAACATTTCCGGCGTGGTCCTGTCGCTGCGTGGTGACGGTCAGCATCTGGTGCTCAACGGCACCGCAAAATCCGGCGCAGGCAATCTGACCTGGGACAGCACGGCGCAAAAGCGCGACGGTCTGTGGCACGCCACCGGTCAATTGAACGGCACGGATTTTCGTGTTGCCGATATTCCCGAAGCCCAGGTCGATATCTCGCCGGCACTGGATTTCAAACTCGACGACCGCGACATCACACTGGATGGCAAGGTCGATATTCCGTTTGCAAAACTGCGGCCGCGAAACCTGAGCAACACAGCCCAGGTGTCAACCGATCAGGTCATTGTCGGACAGAACGAAGCTGCGCAGCGGGATCGCTGGCGAATTCACGCGCGAGTGCTTGCCAGCATGGGCGACAACGTGGATATCAAGGGTTTCGGTTTGTCGGGACGCATAACCGGCAGCGTACAGATGGTCGATGAACCCGGGCATTTCACCACCGGCAGTGGTGAACTGCAGATCGTGGACGGCCAATACACGGCGTACGGACAGAAACTCGGCATCGAACGCGGACGCCTGATGTTCAATGGCGGCCCGGTTTCGAACCCGGCGCTCGACATCCGTGCCATCCGCAAACCGGCACATCCGGAAACGGTGATACCGGGTCAAAGCGAACAGCAGGTCGGCGTGGTGGTTCGGGGCACCTTGCGCAATCCAAACGTGTCACTGTTTGCCAATCCGCCCTTGCCGCAGTCGTCGCTGTTGTCCTATCTGCTCACCGGACAACTGCCCGCGACGCCGAGCCAGTCACCGCTGCTGGGACAGCCCACTACCGATACCGGCGATGCGCTCACCTATTCCGGCGGTGAATTTCTGGCGCAGCAGGTTGGCAACCAGATCGGCATCAGTGACGTGAGCATCCAGAATGTATCGACCGGTATCGGTACCAGCACGCCGTCGCTGTTCATCGGCAAGTATCTGTCGCCGCGGCTGTACGTGAGTTATGGCGCGGGCATTCTGCAATCCATCAACACCATCCGGATTCGTTATACGCTGAGCACCAAATGGATGCTGGAAGCGGAATCCGGTGCAACCAACAGCGCGGATCTGATCTACACGCTGGAACACTGAGACACGCTCAGCCCGTCGTCAGCACCGACATAAGCCAGGCGTGCAGATGCTGTATTTCCTGCGGATGCACCGCGTGCGGCATCGGATAGGTGTGCCAGACGATCGAACAGCCGCGCGCCGTAAGTTCATTGCGGGTCTGTTCAGCGAGCTGCAACGGCACCACCGGATCCTGGGTGCCGTGAGCATAGAAAATGGGCACGCCGGTATTGGCCGGATTCATTTCAAACTGGAACCCGTCCACCAACGGCAGATACGTGGACAGCGCCATGATTCCGGCCAGCCGTTCGCGATATTGCAAGCCGGTGTACAGGGCGACCGCGCCGCCCTGCGAAAATCCTGCCAGCACGATGCGTGCGGCCGGAATCCCGCGTGCATTCTCGCGTGCAATCAGTCCTTCCAGAGCGGCGCGCGAGGCCTGCATACCGGCCTGATCGCGCAACTGATGCATGCCGATCTTGACCAGATCGAACCAGGCACGCATCGGATAACCGTTATTCATGGTCACCGGACGAACCGGCGCGTGCGGGAAGACAAACCGCACCGGCAATGACGCCGGCAATTTCAACTCCGGGACAATCGGTTCGAAATCGTGACCGTCCGCACCCAGACC
>DASUXE010000058.1:0-2081 GCA_036378075.1 Gammaproteobacteria bacterium | reverse complement strand
AAACTGAAGTGCTCAAACTTGCCCAGCAGAATTATCAGGTGCTTGCCGCGCGTGCCGCCGCCGCTGCCGCCGACAGCCAGGTGGATATCAGCGAAAGCAACATGAAACCCTCGGTGATGCTGAGCGGGCAGGTGAGCGCCGCACACGAGCCCAGCTTCCCGTTCGAGAAGTACAACAACCGCTCGATCATGCTGGAGTTTTCCATGCCGCTCTATACCGGCGGCAGCGTGAGTTCCCAGGTCAGCGCGGCGCGCCATCATGCTGACAGCCGCCATCAGGATGCACTGCAAACCGAACGCGAGGCGCGCGACCAGGCCATTCAGGCCTGGCAGGCCTATCAGACCGCGAGCGCCAGCCTGGCTGCGATCAGCGCGCAGATCACCGCAGCACAATCCGCGTATGACGGCGTCAAGGCCGAATACAAGGAAGGCGAGCGCACCACGCTCGACGTACTGAATGCCGAACAGGAGTTGCTGGGCGCACAGGTCAATCGCATGCGCGCGCAGCGTGACGAGATTGTTGCCGAGTACGCGTTGAAGGCTGCCACCGGACAACTGACTGCCGAGGCGCTGAAGCTGCCGGTGCAGACCGCGAGTGCCGGCTGAGTGAAGGAGCAGGGGAAATGAACGCAAGCGCAGAATCCACCACACTCAGCAAACGGGACGCCATTCTGGAAGCGGCCAGCAAGGTGTTTCTGGAAGTCGGCTTCGGTTCCGCCAGCATGGATACCATCGCCAGCGAAGCCCGGGTTTCCAAGCAGACTGTCTATAACCATTTCGGTTCCAAGGAAGAACTGTTTGCCGCGATGATCCGCGGCTCCTGTGACCAGATGACATTGGCTTTTGCCGAAGCGGCCAAGGCCGGCGATCCGGAAAAGACCCTGCGCGCGATTGCACGGCATTTCATGAGCGTGGTGTTTTCGTCCGAGAAGTTGTCGTTGCATCGCCTGTTGATGGCGGAAGTGCCGCGTTTTCCCGATCTGGGTCGCATCTATTACCAGTCCGGGCCGGAGCCGATTCGCAAGTTCGTGGCAGATTACCTGACTGAGCAGACAAGACTCGGCAAGCTCAAGGTCGATGATCCGCGTCTCACCGCCGAACAGTTCATCGGTATGGTGACCGGGTGCCGGCTGAGGGCGCAGCTCGGGATCGAGGGTCAGCTGTCACAGCAGGAACTTGAAAAGTACATCGATAACGCGGTGAACATGGTCATGCGCGCGTACCGCGTCTGACGGCATATGACGACACAAAAACAAGGCCCCGCAACGCGGGGCCTTGTTGTTTCAGGATTCCGGAATTCGATCAGCGCCGGCTATTTCCCAGCAGCCGCAGGATTTCCAGATACAGCCAGATCAGGGTCACCATCAACGCGAAAGCGCCATACCATTCCATGTAGCGCGGTGCGCCCTGCTGCGACTGCTGCGAGATCATGTCGAAATCCAGCACCAGATTGAATGCCGCAATCGCCACAATGAACAGGCTGATGCCGATACTGAGTGGCGTATGGCCATAAACCATTGTGGTGTCTACGCCGAACAGGCTGACCAGCATGGTCAGACCGTAGAAAATCAGGATGCCGAAGGTGGCGGCAAAAATCATTCTGCGCAAGCGATCCGTTACCTTGACGATGCCGGTGCGGTACAGGATCAGCATGCCGAATGCGACTGCCAGCGTCAGTGCCACCGCCTGCACCACGATGCCGGGATAGCGCAGTTCGAACAATGCCGAAATACCGCCCACCACGAATCCTTCCGCCATAGCGTAGAGCGGTGCAGTTATGTAGGCCCAGGTGGGTTTGAAAGCGGTCACCAGTCCGAACACCAGACCGCCGATCACGCCACCCATGAGGAATGGAGTAACCGAAGCGATGTCGCCCGAGGCGTAGAAGCGCGACCAGCACCAGCTGGCGGTGACCAGCACCAGTACCAGCAGGATGAAACTCTTGCCGATCGTGCCGTTGACGCTCATGCGTTCGCCGGTTGCGACCGCAGGGCTGCGGAAGGCTTTGGTCCGGAGGGCCGGATTACTGGTTTTCATGAGTTCGCGCATAGTTCCAGGTTTCCTGTTTGGTTACTGCCTGAT
>DASUXE010000057.1:0-4014 GCA_036378075.1 Gammaproteobacteria bacterium | reverse complement strand
GTGTACTCGACTGCGGCGCCGGCACCGGCAGCGCGTCATTCCTGGCGGCGGCCAGAGCTGGCAAAAGTGGCCACGTCACGCTGTTCGACAGCAGCGAAGGCATGCTGGAAGAAGCGCGCAACAAGGCGCGTGCCATGGGTTACGATGGACGCGTGGACTTCCGGACCGGCGATATCCTGGCCTTGCCGTTTGCCGACAACAGTTTCGATTGTGTGATATCCACTTACAGCATCTGTCCGCTCTACGATCCGGCCAAAGGCGTGCTGGAAATGTGGCGCGTCGTGAAGCCGGGCGGGCGGTTGGCGGTCGCTCACTCGGTGGAACCGCGCAGCCGCTTCAGCAAATGGCTGGGCGATCGTGTCGAGAACATTGCCTGGCACTTTCCATGGCTGACGCTTGGGTGCCGGGCGGTGGAGGTGTTGCCGGCAATTGAACACGCCGGCGGCAAGCTGATCTTCAAGCAGTATCTGGGTTTTCCATTGTGGCCATTTGTGGTGTTCGTGGCCGAAAAGCCCGGGATCGCCTGAGGCAGGCGTACCCTGTTTGTGCGGAATGCGCCAACACGATTCCTGATCGAGCGGCGTGCGAGCGCGCATTTTTTGTCGAGCATGGTCGCGATCAACTGATTCCGGCTGTCCGGCAACGGAGACTGACATGAACAAATTGTTCGCTGTGTTCCTGTTATTTAATTCCGCGTTCGCATCGGCAAGTTCGTTTGCCGCAACGGTTCACTGCCAGCCCGGAAACGGCGGTATCAGTCTTCCGGCCGGCTTCTGCGCCAGCGTGGTCGCGGACGATCTCGGGATCGCACGGCATCTCGCCGTCAACAGCAATGGCGATGTATATGTTGCGCTCCAGTCACCACAGGAAGGCAACGGGATTGTGGCGCTGCGCGATCTCAACGGCGACGGCCGCGCCGATGTAGTGAAATACTTTGGCGCGCTCAGCGGCACCGGCATCGGAATTCATGATGGCTATCTCTATTTTGCAACCAACACTGAAATAGTCCGTTTCAAGTTGCGGCGCGGCGAGCTGGTGCCGAAATCACCGCCGCAAACAGTGGTCAGCGGTTTTCCCGAACAGGATGAACATTCGGCCAAGACCATGGCATTCGATAGCGCCGGACATTTGTATGTCAATGTTGGCGCGCCATCGAACGCCTGCCAGCGCGAGGATCGTGCGCCGGGTTCGCCCGGAATCCGTCCCTGTCCGTTGTTGCAGCAGCACGGTGGAATCTGGCAGTTCGATGCCGATCGTACCGGTCAGGATTTCAAACGCGACGGCAAACGCTTTGCCACCGGGATTCGCAATGCGGTGGCAATCACCTGGCATGACGGCCTGTTTGCCTTGCAGATGGGGCGCGACCAGCTGCGCGAAGACTGGCCCAAACTGTATAACCAGACCCAGGGCAGCGAATTGCCGGCCGAGGAATTTCTGCACGTGCGGGCCGGCGACAATTACGGCTGGCCGTACTGCTATTACGATCATTTACAGAAATCTCTGGTGCTGGCACCCGAATACGGCGGTGACGGCAGAAACACCGGCGACTGCAAACGTTATACCGCACCGATCATGGCATTCCCCGGACACTGGGCGCCCGAGTCGGTGCTGTTCTATCGCGGTGACCAGTTTCCGGCCGGCTATCGCGATGGCGCGTTCATTGCGTTTCATGGTTCCTGGAACCGCTCGCCGGTGCAGGCCGGGTTCAATGTTGTGTTCGTGCCATTCCATGATGGCGAGCCGGCCGGTCCCTATGAAGTGTTCGCAGATGGCTTCGCCGGCGCGAACAACGCACCGGCTTCATCAGGCGATGCGCGGTTCCGCCCGATGGGTCTCGCGGAGGGACCGGATGGCTCACTTTATATAGGTGACTCCCAGCACGGGCGCATCTGGCGCGTGATCTATACCGGCACGCACTGAGCGGGTTTTCACCCGCTTCATCCGGCGGGTATCATTGGCGCCCCTGAAATCGGACCCATTGCCATGCTGGCCCTGATTGCCCTGTTTCTGTTGATTGCACTGGCCGGCGCGGTGCTCGCGACGCTTGAGCTGCGAGGTCGCAAGGTGCCGCTGCCGGTGGGCCTGCTGCATGGAATTGCCGCGCTGATCGGTATCGTGCTGCTGGTGATCCACGACGTGCACAATCCGCATAATCTGCTGATCAATGCCGCTACGGTGATTCTGGTCCTGAATGCAACCGGTGGTTTGCTGCTGTTCATGTTTCGCGCCATGCGGGAGCCGTTGCCGGGATTTGTGTTGACTCTGCATGCGGGTTTTGCAGCGGCGGCCATCGCCCTGCTCTCGATCGGTTATCTGAAAGGTTGAAGGTATGCCTGAAACGACTGCGGCACCGGCACAGATCAGGGTCGTGAATGTGCATTTGATCGCGCTGCTGCTGGGCCTCGTGGGCACCGGGTTGACGTTGCTGCAGGGCCGCTACTGGCTGGCACAGGCCGCAGACAGCCGGGTTCTGGTGCTGATAGCGTGCGTGCCGCTGATTGCGGCGATTGCCTTTGCGGTCGCGCCCCGCCATGCTCTGGAAGATCACGCGCCGTTGCGGGCGTGGCGCTCGGCCTATGTGTTGGGCAATCTGGCCCTGCCGGTGGCACTGACCCTGCTCGCCATGCTGCTGGTGGCAGCCAGCGGGCGGTTTGAGAACTTTTTTGGATTTGCTGTGCTGGTGGCCGCCAATGCTGGCCGCAATCTGCGTGACCTGGTTCACCACTGGCGCCATAGCCGTTAAACCGGGCCGAGTTGATCCGGATTCAGAGTCATTGCCCCCGCAGTGAATATAGCTGGACAACGCCTTCAAACCATGGGTCAAAATGGGAATCCATTCCCGGGTTTCCGGCGGTCTCCGGTTCAGGTAAGATTTTTCCATAACGCGGCGAACGGAATCCGGCGGCATAACCGTAATCCGGGGTATCGGGAAGGGTCGGAATTTGCGTAAGGGCGAATCCAAAACAATATTGCGCAGGTGCATGTGGCAGCCGCTTTGATTACCAAAAAACGATTGCTGGGCAGCGCCGTTGCGGTGTTGCTCGCGCTTGCCGCACTGCTGGGCGCCGGCACCGGTGTCGAGAACGCGGGTTATAGGCTGGCCGGCGTGTTCATGCCGAGCCATACCCCCAATGCCGATGTAGTGGTGGTGGGCATTGGCGGCGCCGATCTCGATCGCTTCGGCGAATGGCCATGGCCGCGTGATCTGCTGGCCGCGCTTACCGACAAGCTGGCCTCGGCGCGCGCGCGCGTGATCGCCTTCGTGCCGGCGTTTGCCGCACCACAGAATGCCCAGACACTGGACTATCTGCAGCGGCTCGCCGCCCTCAACAGCATTCGTTCCAGTCCGGAGGCCGTCAGCGCCCTGACCCGTGCCCACGCGGAACTGGATACCGACTCGGTTTTCGCCGCCAGCATTCAGCGCGCAGGTATGGTGCTGTTGAGCGCGCATCAGGCAGATGTCCAGGCGCGAGCGGATACGACATTGCCTGCCAATGCGGTCGTCGGCAGCGATGACAGGCAGGGACTGATGAGCCGCGCATTTGGCGCTTTGCGCGTGCCGCTGCGCGCACCCTTGCAGCAATTGGCAAGTGGTGCAAACGCTATCGGTTACGTCGACAATCATCCCGGCACGTTGTCGCAGCCACTGATTGTGCGTGACGGCAATCAGCTGGTCCCCTCGCTGGCACTGCTGGTGGCGGCGCGGATGCGGAGTGCGACGAACAGCGACATCTCGCTGCACAATACCGGTGGCATTGCGGCGGGCGACCTGCGCATACCAACGGATGCTCATCTGCGGGCGCAGGCGCGTACCTATCGGGTTGACGGACAGTCAGCGATCCCGGTGTATGAATTCAGCGACGTCTATAACGGCGCTGCGTCGCCGGATATCTTTGCCGGCAAGGCGGTGCTGGTAGGGCTGATGACGAACGGCGATGCCGCGCCAGTAATGATGACCGCCAACATGGTCTCCAGCATCCTCGATCACGATGTGGTCGCGGCACCGTTCTGGGC
>DASUXE010000056.1:0-3644 GCA_036378075.1 Gammaproteobacteria bacterium | reverse complement strand
GGGCGCGCGCCGCCTGCACGCCGAGCAGACCGACTACCAGAAGATCGAGATCTACGAAACCGAGAGCTTCGGTACCCTGATGGTCATCGACGGCTGCATCATGCTGACCGACCGCGACAACTTCATATACCACGAGATGATGGCGCACCCGGCGTTGTTCAGCCATCCGGCGCCGAAAAACGTGTTGATCGTTGGCGGCGGCGATTGCGGCACCTTGCAGGAGGTACTCCGGCACCCGGACGTCGAACGCGTGACCCAGGCCGAAATCGATGAGCGCGTGACGCGCCTGTCGGAAGAATATTTCCCGGATCTGTGTGCCGCCAATGGCGATCCGCGCGCGCACTTTCATTTCGACGATGCGATCAAATGGATCAAGGACGCGCCTGCCGGAAGTCTCGATGTGATAATCGTCGACAGTACCGACCCGGTTGGTCCGGCCGAGGGCCTGTTCTCGGCGCCCTTCTATAAGGAGTGCAGGCGGGCCTTGCGTGCGGGCGGCCTGATTGTGCAGCAGAGCGAATCGCCGCTGCTGTATTTGCCGATCATCACCGGAGTGCACAAGGAATTGAAGAAAGCCGGGTATCCGGATATCCGCACGTTATTGTTTCCACAGTGCACCTATCCGTCCGGCTGGTGGTCGGCGACCATGGCCTGCAAGGATGGGACAATTCCCGCGTTTCGCCGGACTGCCGCGGAGCAGCGCGGCTTCAAGACCCGTTATTACGATGCCGACATCCATGCTGCGGCATTCGCATTGCCGCCGTTTCTGAGGGAGGCTCTGGCGGACGCATGATTCAGTGCCGGTTTGATTCTCCACCCGCGCAAATCTTGTCCGCCTGCTCCTGAGCCTGCTGGCGCAATTTCACCAGATCATCGCCACTGGAATAGACCAGATTTCCATCCTTGTCCTTGTGTGCGACCCGGTGAGCCTGCTCGTAAGTCTGTACGCGCTGGCGCGCGGCTTCGCAGGCTTTCTGTTGCTGGGCTTGCTTGTCGGCGACCTGCTGGGCTTTCTCGGCCAATGCCTGTTGCGCCTGTTGCCGGTCGTTGACGGCCTGTTCCATGTCCCGGGTTTGCGCGGCCGAAGTCTGGTCCGGCGTTGGTGGTGTGATGTCCACGGCCTTCGCCTTCGCCATGGAACTGGCCGGCGGCGTCTGGCTGTAATGCACATGGCCCTGGGCATCCACCCAGCGGTAGACGGTATCAGCTCGCGCAGGGAGCGATAGCAGCAACCCTGCGCAAGCCGCGAACAACAGCACTCGACATGTCATGATTGCGGAGGCTCCGGCGTACAGGCAACAGTCACGTCGTTGCGCGCGCGTTGCACCACTTTCGCCTTTTCATCCGACGAGAGTTCTTTCTGCTTGCCATCCGGCATTTTGGTATAGAGCACGTCAGCGCTCATGTATTGCCCCAGTTTCTGTTTCGCGGCTTTGCACGCGGCAGAATCGGTCGGTGAAATGGTCGGTATTTGGCTGTCAGCGGCCGCGGATCCGGCCACGGTACCGGCGGCCGGCGCCAGACCCTGCGCGGAATTCACCACGTTGATGGGCTTGGCGTCGCTGCTGTGCGGCACGGTGCTGTAATGCACCTGACCGTCCTTATCAACCCATTTGTAAATAGTCGAATCGGCCAGCACGCTGCCGGATAGCAGCGCGGCGATCAGTAAGCAGAGGATGCGCTTGATCATGATGTTGCCTCGTTCACAAAGCGTCGGCGTCGGTTTCGCCGGTGCGGATACGGATTGCCTGTTCCAGGCTGGTAACGAAAATCTTGCCGTCGCCGATCTTGCCGGTGCGGGCGGCGCTGGTGATTGCCTCGATGACCCGATCCAGCAGATCGTCGGGCACTGCCAGTTCGATTTTCATCTTGGGCAGGAAGTCCACCACGTATTCGGCACCACGATACAGTTCCGTATGCCCTTTCTGACGGCCAAATCCCTTGACCTCGGTGACGGTGATGCCCTGCACCCCCAGATCCGACAGCGCCTCGCGCACGTCATCGAGCTTGAAGGGTTTGATTACAGCGCTCACCATCTTCATGGATATAACGTCCTCGAAATCAGCAGGTTGGCAGAATTTGCGGGTGTCTAAAGTCTAGCACCGGTTGGGATGCGGCTGTACGCCATATATACTGGTATTCGGTTTTCAACGGCCACGGTGGCGGCAATGGCACTCGACCCCAAGATGCTTGACGATCTGGCGAAAAAGCTCGCCGAAGCGGTGCCGGCAGGGCTGCGGGACCTGAAAGCGGAAGCGGAGCGGAACTTCCGCAGCGTCCTGCAGGCGGCACTGGGCAAACTCGACCTGGTGACACGCGAGGAATTCGACGTGCAACAGACCGTGCTGGCGCGCACCCGCGAACGGCTCGAAGAGTTGGCCGCGCGACTCAAGGAACTGGAAGCCGCCCTCGAAGGGCATGACCAGGCCAACAAGAAGTAATACGACTTTCCATGATCTGAACACCGCTCAGGGAGGAGCGTGCCCATGCTTGCACGAATCCACAGCCGCGCCCAGGCTGGCGTGGATGCGCCGGAAGTAACCGTCGAAGTTCACATGTCCAGCGGTTTGCCGGCGCTCGCGATCGTCGGGCTGCCGGAAGCGGCGGTGCGCGAAAGCAAGGACCGGGTGCGCAGCGCACTCATCAATTCAAGGTTCGATTTTCCGGCTCGCAAGATCACGGTGAATCTGGCGCCTGCCGACTTGCCCAAGGAAGGCGGCCGCTTCGATCTGCCCATCGCGCTCGGGATACTTGCTGCCTCCGGGCAATTGCCGGTGGAAACCCTGCATGACCTGGAATTTCTCGGCGAACTGTCATTGTCCGGCGAATTGCGCCCGGTGCGCGGCGCCTTGCCGGCCGCTCTCAAGACCCGCGCAGCGGGACGGACGCTGCTGGTACCGGCCGACAATGCCGATGAAGCAGCACTGGTTTCCGATGCCACCGTGCTGGGCGCCCGGCATCTGCTGGATGTGTGCGCACACCTGCTGGGTCAGCAGCGCCTGGTACCGCACGTTTCACAATTGACCGACCATGTTCCGCATTACGACGATCTCAGGGAAGTGCGTGGTCAGCATCAGGCCAAGCGCGCGCTGGAAATCGCCGCGGCCGGCGGTCATTCGCTGCTGTTCATCGGCCCGCCCGGGACCGGCAAGTCGATGCTGGCGTCGCGGTTGCCCGGCATTCTGCCGCCCATGAATGAAGAGGAAGCGCTCGAATCGGCGGCCGTTGCCTCGATCAGTGAACGTGGTTTCGATGCCGAAAAATGGCGGCGGCGCAGCGTGCGCACGCCGCATCACACAGCCTCCGGCATCGCGCTGGTGGGCGGCGGCTCGTATCCGCGCCCCGGTGAAATTTCGCTGGCGCATCACGGCGTATTGTTTCTCGACGAACTGCCGGAGTTCGATCGCCACGCACTCGAGGTTTTGCGCGAACCGCTGGAGAGCGGCAGCATTGTGGTTTCGCGCGCCGCGCGGCAGGCTGAATTCCCGGCGCGCTTCCAGTTGATCGCAGCGATGAATCCCTGTCCCTGCGGCTACCTTGGTGATTCTTCCGGACGTTGTCACTGCACCAGCGATCAGATCCAGCGTTATCGTGCGCGCGTGTCCGGCCCGTTACTGGATCGCATTGACCTGCACGTCGAAGTT
>DASUXE010000055.1:0-3612 GCA_036378075.1 Gammaproteobacteria bacterium | reverse complement strand
GGCGATGCCGGCGGTATGGATCGGTACGCCAAGCTGGCGGCCGATCTGGCGCGCTGAAAAAATGCCCCTGACACGATACGCGTCCACGCTGCGCTCGACCACCAGCGCATGCTGACGGCCGGTTTGCTTGAGTGTGGCAACGACGTCGCCCACGCACGAATCCGCGACTTCATGCATTGACAGGGTCTCGAGAAGATTCAGCGGGGTCATGACATTCTGCACCTGGATATCACCGTAACTGACGTTCATCTCGCCCTGATAGCGCATTGGCCGTTCTCCCTTGATATCGTTCAAGGTGACCAAACCCAGCAGCATACCGCTGGCGTCAATAACGAACAGCAGACGAACACCGCTGTATTTCATGCGCTGTTCCGCCTGTTCCAGCGTCGCATCGGCTGCGACGCTCACAGTTGCGGCACGCGATAAATCGGTCATGACATCGATTGCCGGGCTTTCCAGCCTGACGTGCTGGGGAAAATCCTGCGCCGGATGTGCCAGACGGGTATTCGCGGGAGCCAGGGTAACGGTCAATGGCCGAAATGGTCTGTTCATGGCACGCTCCTGTGATTGCATCCGCTCGGGACCGAACGGGGTGCCGCGCGAAAAGTATACTGCATTCCACCGTAGCGGGATTTCCGGGTAGAAAGGGCCGTGCTGGCGGCATGCTAGAATAACAGGCTTAAATTTCATTCAAATCATGCAGTAGCCTGTTATGAACATGAACAAGAAGATCCGCATTACCAACGTACACCTTGATTTGGGCGCCGGACGGCGTGGTACCGACATGGGTTCTTCTGCCATGCATGTGGCTGGATTGGTGCCCGCGCTGGAAAAGCTCGGACACCGGGTAGTGGGTGTACACAACATCGGCCAGGTGTCGATGGAATCTGCGGAGATCGGCAATCCGCATGCCCGCTATCTCAACGTTATAAACGGTGTATGCCGGGAACTCGCCGATTCCACCCAGCAAGCGCTGGCGGCCGGTGAATTCCCGCTGGTGCTGGGTGGCGACCACTCCCAGGCAATCGGCTCGATTGCGGGTATCGCCCGCCACTTGCGCACACAAGGGAAGGAACTCGGCGTGTTGTGGGTCGATGCCCACACCGACATGAACACGCCGGACACCAGCCCTTCCGGCAATATTCACGGCATGCCGCTCGCAACATTGCTGGGTTATGGCGCGCCGGAACTGGTATCAATCAGCGGCAACAGCCCGGCATTGCGGCCAGAAAACGTCGTGGTATTCGGCGCTCGTGACGTGGACAAAAACGAGGCCGCGGTCGTGAAGAAGACCGGTGTCCGCGTATACACCATGAGCGAAATCGATGCGCGTGGCGCCGGCGCCTGTCTCGAAGAAGCGATCGAGATACTCAAACACGCAAGCGGTGGCATTCATCTGTCCTACGATCTCGATGGTTCCGACCCGTCAGTTGCGCCGGGCACCGGGACACCCGTACCCGGCGGCCTGAATTTCCGTGAGTCGCATCTGGCTTGCGAAATGGTCGCACGCACCGGACGCCTGATCGGCATGGAAATGGTTGAACTGAATCCAACCATGGATGTGGAAAACAAGACCGGCAAGTTTGCCGTGTGGCTCATCCAGTCGGCGCTGGGCCGCACCATTCTTTAACGACTCAAGCATTCAAGGCGGAGGATAATGCATGGGTAACCGGATCAAGGAATTCAACGAATTCCGCCAACGCATGAACGAACGCATCCTGGCCGAGGACAATCGCGTGATCAAACGCGTGTTCTCCGTAGATAGCCTGACCTATCAGGATGGCGTGTTGCCGGCCAAGACCAAGGAACTGCTGGGGCTGACAGCGTCACTGGTGTTGCGGTGCGACGATTGCGTCAGCTATCACATCAGCCAGTGCCTCGAGACCGGATCCAGCAAACAGGAAATCATCGAGGCCATGAGTGTGGCGCTGGTGGTAGGCGGTACGATCGTGATACCGCATCTGCGGCGCGGTGTGGATTTTCTCGATCAACTCACAGAGAACACATAGAGATTCCGGAAACCGGCCGTTACGGTTTCCGCACCGATTCAAATCAACAGCTTATTTTTTCGCGGCAGCAACGAACTGACGCATCTCGTTTGCAAACCGTTGCGTGCCTTCCACCTGATTGCCGTACTTGTCCATGCGTCCCTGCATCTCGGCGGATAGTGCTGCGATACGCGATGCCGGTGACGGGTGGGTGGCCAGCAGCAACTGCACACGGCCGCTTTTGGGATCGATGCTTTCCAGAGTCTGGAGCACAGCCAGCAAACCATACGGGTCGTAGCCGGCACGCGCGGCCAGTACCACGCCCATGCGATCCGCTTCATATTCGTCGTCTTTGTCCAGACCTTTCGAATACAGATTCCGGGTTGCGCCTGCGACCTTGTTGAACAGTTCGGTATTGTGTCCGTTTTGCTGCAACTCATATTGTGCCGCCTGTCCCAGCAGATCAATGCGGGCCGCACGCTGCAATTCCTTGAGGTGGTGTTTCATCACCACATGGTTAATTTCGTGGCCGAGGACGCCGGCGAGTTCCGCCTCGCTGTGCATGTGCAGCAACAGTCCGCGGGTGATGAACACATAACCGCCCGGCGCCGCGAAGGCATCAATGTCGTCCGAATCGACCACTGCAAAATGCCATGGCAGGTTGGGGCGATCGCTTTGCAGGGCAACCCATAAACCGACTTCGTTGACGTAACGTTGCAATGCGGCGTTGTCAATCGGCTTGGCAGCACCCAGCAGGGTCGCAGCAGCAGCCTGACCGATTGCCTCTTCCTGCTGTAGATCGGCCGGTTTGACCGCCTGCTTTACGGTTTTCAGGGTATTGAACAGGCTGCCCAAATCGATGGCGCCGGTTACGCCCGGCAGCATTGCACCGATAATCAGTGCCGCAAACAATAATCGTGCCTTCATGACTACTTCCCTCCCGCATCAGGCAAGTAGGGAATTTTTTGTGCTCGCAGTGAGAGCTGTTTCGCGAATTGTCGGGCCTGATTTGGCGTGGCGGTCCAGCCATCAAGCTCATTCACCGCCTGTGGGTCGGGGCGGGCATTGGCGATGTCGCCGGTATTCAGCCCGCGCACCCCGGTCGTAGCCGTTGTGCCGCTACCCCCGGCGCGCCCGCTTTCAAACAGGTTGAAGTCACTCGCGTTCCAGGAACTGCCGGCGCTGTTGGTGCTGCCAAAGCGCAGACTGGTCATCGGTATCCAGCCGTCCTTTCCCGACGCCAGGCGAACGCGATACCAGCCGCCGCGCCGTTCGAGGATGGTCACACCGGTGTTCGGTGGCACGGCGGCCACGGTATGGGCGTCACTGTATGGGCCGTCATTGAGATTGACGTTGGCGACAGTTTGCGCGTTGGATGTTGCTGCCGCGTGGACCCCTCCCAGCACCAGGATCAGCAGTCCAGTCAGCATTAATCCGCGTTTCATCGTTGCTTCCCCCGCGGTTCAAACAACTGCACCGGCTGTGCCCGGCCTTTCACTTTATATGTTCCCCGATCAGCGAAGTCAAAGGCCTCTCCACACGCCTCACGGGTCGCGGACGATACCAGGACCCTCGCGACGCCCTTGGTCTGGCCCTCAATGCGGCTGGCCAGATTGACGCTGTC
>DASUXE010000054.1:0-2605 GCA_036378075.1 Gammaproteobacteria bacterium | reverse complement strand
CGGGGGAAGGTGCGCTGCATCTGACCTTCAATCACAACGAGCTGCGCAATAATCTGCAGCATGAAGCGTTCTATTCCCACATTCTGAAGATCAAGGTGGGCAACGACGAGCATCAGGCGATTCTCAAGGATGTGCAGCGTCATCCCGCCAAGCCGATCATCATGCATATGGATCTGTTGCGCGTCCGTGACGACCAGGAAATCCGCGTGCACATTCCGCTGCATTTCAAGGGCGAGAAGGAAGCAATCGGCGTCAAGACCCAGGGCGGTGTGGTGTCACACAACCTGATCGAAGTCGAAGTCGCCTGCTTGCCGCGCTATCTGCCGGAGTACATCGAGGTGGACATCATCAACCTCGAACTCGGCCATGCGGTGCACTTGTCGGATCTGGCATTGCCGGAAGGCGTACGGATCGTGCAGCTTGCCTATGGCGAGGAACACGACCTGCCGGTGGTGGCGATCCACCATCCGCGCGTTACGGTGGAAGAAGAGCCGACAGCTGCCGCCGCGGAAGGTGCAGCTGCACCGGCCGAAGGTGCTGCAGCCGCTCCGGCTGCGGATGCCGCCGCCGCGCCGGCTGCCGACAAGGCCAAGAAGTAATCGACAGGCGGCCTGTTGCGGGCCGCCTGCTGTTTTGCTTCACAGTCGATGGGTGCTACTGCAATTCAACTCGTGGTCGGCCTCGGCAATCCCGGGGCCGATTACGTTTTAACCCGCCACAATGCCGGCTTCTGGTTCGTGGACGCGCTGGCGCGCGCCTATGGCGGCAGCTTCAAGCATGAGCGCAAGTTCAACGGCGACGTGTGCCGGATCGAGATCGACGGCCATGACATCCGTCTGCTCAAACCGGACACGTTCATGAATCGCAGCGGACAGGCGGTTCAACCACTGGCGGCGTATCTCAAGATTCCGCCGGAGGCGATTCTGGTCGCGCACGACGATCTCGATCTGCCGACCGGTACGGTACGCCTGAAACGTGGCGGCGGGCATGGCGGGCACAATGGCTTGCGCGATATCAGCACCCAACTCGGCGAAGATTATTTCCGACTGCGTTTCGGCATTGGCCGGCCGGGCAGTCAGGAAGTCATCGATTATGTACTAAAGCGCGCCAGTGCCGACGAGCAGACCCAGATCATGGAAGCGGTGGCAGCGGCGATTGATGCCATGCCGGATCTGCTGGCCGGAAAAACCGAACACGTGATGCATGTGCTGCATAGCCGCGGAGTCGTTCCCCGCAACCACAAGAAGACAATCACAAACGAACAATAACGAATTGTGACGCGCCAACAGGCGCAGTGTTCATAGTTCTATCGCAGGAAATTTGTATGAGTCTCAAATGCGGCATCGTCGGATTGCCCAACGTCGGCAAATCCACGCTGTTCAATGCGCTGACCAAGGCCGGGATCGCGGCGGAGAACTATCCGTTCTGCACCATTGATCCGAATGTCGGCGTGGTGCCAGTTCCGGATCCACGTCTCGATGCGTTGGCCGCCGTCGTCAAGCCGCAGAAAACGATTCCTGCCAGCGTCGAGTTCGTGGACATCGCCGGTCTGGTGGCCGGTGCCTCGAAAGGCGAGGGCTTGGGCAACCAGTTCCTGTCGCATATCCGTGAGACCGATGCCATTGCGCACGTGGTGCGCTGTTTCAAGAACGACGATGTGGTGCATGTGTCCGGTCAGGTGGATCCGCTCTCGGATATCGAGATCATCAACACCGAACTGGCGCTGGCAGACCTGGAAGCCGTCAGCCGGGGCGTGGAGCGCAATGCGCGTAACGCCAAATCCGGCGACAAGGAAGCGGTGGCGCGGCAGAAAATCCTCGAATCGCTCAAGGCACACCTGGACCAGGCCAAACCGGCGCGCTCACTGGGTTTGAGCGATGCCGAACGGTTGCTGATCAAGGATTACAACCTGCTCACGCTCAAGCCGACCATGTATGTCGCCAACGTGGATGAGCATGGTTTCGAGGGCAACCCGCTGCTCGACAAGGTCCGCACGCTCGCGGCCAGTGAAGGTGCCGAAGTGGTTGCGGTATGCGCCGCCATGGAAGCCGAGATCGCGCAACTCGACGAGGCCGACAAGGCGGATTTCCTCAAGGACATGGGTCTGAGTGAGCCGGGTCTGAATCGAGTGATCCGAACCGGCTACACGCTGCTGGGACTGGAAACCTATTTCACCGCCGGCGAAAAGGAAGTGCGCGCCTGGACCGTGCACAAGGGTTCGACCGCGCCGCAGGCAGCGGGCGTGATCCATACCGATTTCGAAAAAGGCTTCATCCGCGCCGAAGTTGTCGCCTACGAGGACTTCGTGAAGTACAAGGGCGAGGCCGGCGCCCGTGACGCGGGCAAATGGCGGCTGGAGGGCAAGGATTACATCGTCCAGGAAGGTGATGTCATGCACTTCCGCTTCAACGTCTGACCCAAGGGCGCCTTTTGCCCCGATACGGCGTTGCAGCGCTGTCTTTTCTTGACTTGAGAGGCGCAAAAACCGACAATTTGCGCCCCCAAACCGGGCCCTGTGGCCCGGTATCCGGTTCAAAATGGCTATGTAGCTCAGCTGGTTAGAGCGCGGCACTCATAATGCTGAGGTCGGTGGTTCGAGTCCACC
>DASUXE010000053.1:0-5862 GCA_036378075.1 Gammaproteobacteria bacterium | reverse complement strand
CGGCTGCGTCTGAAGCGCCGGTTGGTTGGTAACCGGCATCGTCATTACATCTTCTTGCTGGCGGGTTCGGTTGAACCACCGTCGATCTTGCCGCACAGACCGGCAGGCACGGCGACGAATGCGTTCGGGTCACGCGCCTTGGCATCCTGACCGGCACACGAATGGCCCGGCGAGGCGCAGTCGTTCTTGTGTGCGGCGTTGATGCCGTAGCACTTTTCGGTCTTGGCCATGTGGTCACCCTTCATGTCTTTGGCGTTGGCAGCCTGGCTGAGACCGACGATGCCCATGGCGATGACGCCGGCGAGGGCGGTCTTGAGAACGAGCTTGGAATCTTTCATGTCACATCTCCCTGAGAGGATTGATTAATGGATAGACGCCTAACCAGACCCGGGGAGCCTAGGGATTATTACAGCACCTGCATGAATTATTTTTCGGCCCGGGCCCGCAGGCTGGCCAAATAGGCCTGCTCGTCCGGGAGCCGGCCTTCCCGCTGTGCTTTCCATAATGCCTCGCCGAGGCATTCGAGCATTTGGTGCTCGGTGGCATGGGGATCGCCGGTTCGGGCCAGCAGTGCGGAATAGGCCGCCTTGATCCCGGCCGGCCGGTCTATGGACAGCTGTTCGCGGATCGCGATGTGCATGCCCATGTGCAGGAACGGATTGGTTTCACCGCCTTCCGGACGCCAATCGCGATCGAGTGCCTTGTCGGGCGTCTCCAGCAGCGAGTGGTATTCCGGGTGCAGCCGGATGACATCTCCGATGATGCTTTCCAGCGCGGTAAGCGGGGCATTTTGATGCTGTTTTTGCCACACGTCGAAAAACATCTGACGGGTGTCGGTACGGCTGTCTGAGTACAACATACGGAGCAGGAATCCTGTGGGAGCAGCCGTGATTTTAACGCCGTGAACGGAGATGACGCGAGATGCGCCATGTCAGCCACGCCAAAAATGGGAGTCCAAAACCGCCCGCGACAAAAATCAGGCCACCGGTTCGCAGTGCCTCGGCGGGCGCCAGACCCAGAAATGCGCAGCTGAGTATGCTGACGGCGGCCCATAGCAGCAGCCAGAGGATTGGAAGCAGGACAATCATTCAAGCGCTCAAAGAAAAAGCGCTGCCGGATCGAATCCGGCAGCGCATTCTGCAAATGTCTTACATGGCGTGAAGCAGTGGAATCGCAATCATGATCTCGCCGACAACCGCGGCAGCGAAGCATAACGTGCGTGCCACCGGGATGCCGAGTGTATACACCACGTAGTGGGCAAGGCGTGCCCAGAAATACAGCATGCAGCCCCATACCGTCAGCTGGGTGCTGATGCCGGCAAATTGCGCAGCGGCCACCAGCGAAGCAAACACCACCAGATTTTCTACGGCATTGTAGTGCGCCCGCTTGGCACGTTGTGCCCAGGGATGCAGCGGTTTGTCAGCGTCTTCCGGGTTCTTCATGGTGCCCATCAGACCCCGGACCATCATGCGGTCCAGCACGTAGGGCAGGAAAAACAGGCCGGTCATCATGGCCGTCGCAGCCAGCCAGCAAACTTCAGGTTTCATGTGCATGCTCCTGAGTGAATTGGATTGGAAACCATCGTCGCTCCAGAGTATAGCTGCGCTTTCCGGAAACGCACGGCTCGGCACCCCGCTTCTATTGCTTTCCGTCTGCCGGTTCCGGCCACTGCTGTGGGACCTTGCGCAGATCCTTGAGCGAATAGCCGAGCGCCTTTACGCGTGCCACCAGTGCATCGTAATCGGCCGGCGATACAGTCGGGGTACGGGCCATGATCCAGGTGTAGTCGCGCGCGTCACGGGCCACGATGACCTCGCTGTAATCATCCTTGAGATACGCCACGATGTACTGGGCCTTGAACGGCCAGAATACCTGTACACCCCACACAGCATTGCTGGTGTCAGCCTTGATATAACCGGTGGAGTGGATCGTTTTCAGTTTGCCGTCGAAACCGCCTTCGCGAAACCGGAACGAGGTCGCGACGTGGCCATCCTTGTCGAGTTTGTAGGTTTCGACCGCGTTGTAGGCATCCTTTTCGAAGTGCGTCGGAATCGATGCAATCACGTACCAGTCACCCATGAAGCGCGAAATATCCACTTGCGGAACCGGCGCGATAGGCGGCAGGCTGCTGGCACAGCCGGTCACCGACATCATGGTGATGGCGCAAGTCATCAACAATGTTTTTGACGAGAGCATGTTTTTTACCTGTATCAATGTGGAGTAAATGAAAGCTGAGGCCGGCGCCGGGAGGTCAGGGCCGCGTGAAACGAAAATGGGAAACCATCCATTCCTGGCCGCCGGCATAACCGAACAACTCTGCGCATGACATCCAGAACATGCGCCAGCGCTGGAACCAGAGCGGGGCGGCATCGCCGTAGGCTTCAGTCAGGGCGGCCATGACCGCGTCGCGATTTGCATCCTGATTCGCAAGCCAGTGATTGGCGCTGCGCTGATAGTGGGTACCATCGACCAGCCAGCGTTGTTCAATCTGCAGATCGCGCTGGAACCACAGCAGGGTGTCGGTTGCCGGCATCAGACCACCGGTGAAGAAGTGCCGCCCCATCCAGTTGTCCTCGCCGGCGGTTTCAAATGGATACATCAGGGTCCGGTGCGAGAAGATGTGCACGAACAGTTTGCCGCCCGGCCGCAGCCAGCCAGCGATGCGGCCGAGCAGGGTTTCGTAGTTGCGCATGTGTTCGAACATCTCGATCGACACGCACCGATCGAATTGTGCCGGTTCCAGTTCGAGTTGATTGACATCACAGGTGATAATTTGAACATTGTTGAAGCCCTGTTCCTGACACCGCTTCTCGATGAATTCACGTTGCTGATGCGAATTGGAGACTGCGACGATCCGGGCGTTTGGATAGCGCTCCGCCATCCACAGTGTCAGCGAACCCCAGCCGCAGCCGAGTTCCAGGATGCGCTGTCCATCGTCGAGCTGGGCACGTTCGCCATACAGCTCAAGCATCGCGGCTTCGGCCTCGTCGAGCGATTCATCGCCGCGCGGGTAATAGCATCCCGAATACTTCATGCGCCCGCCGAGACATTGTTGAAAGAATGCCGGCGGCAGTTCGTAATGCTGGGCATTGGCGGCATCGACATGGATTGCCACGGGGCTCCGGCGCAGCATCTCGATGCGCGCCGCAAATTGTGAGGCCTGCATCGCCGGGCCATTTGCCAGTTCTGCTTGCAGACGCTGCGCGCACAGGCGGCGGATACCGAGTCGCAATAACCGGTCCGGTATCAGTCCGCGTTCGGCCAGGCCGAGCAGACCGGGTGCGGCACGATGACTGGCAAGTTCCCGGTTGTCCAGGGCAATACTGTTCATGATTCAGCTCCTTGTATCGGATGAATGTTTTGGAAACCAGGGCAACAGCATCGGCGTGCTTTGCTGGTAGGCGCGGTAATCGTCGCCGCGGCTGCGCAGTGCCTGCGCTTCGGTGTACGGTATGCCGCTGATCCAGCGCAGAAACACATACATCACCACCGGTCCGGACCAGGCCAGCCACGCAATCGGCGAGCCGATGGCCAGGCACACATAGGCAAACCAGTGCAGCCACTCGAAGAAATAGTTCGGGTGCCGCGAATAGCGCCACAACCCGTCGCGGCAGGTGCGTCCGCGGTTGGCGGGACTGGCGCGGAAACGTGCCAGTTGCAGATCGGCGATGGATTCACCGGCTACGCTGCCCAGCCAGATCACGGCGCCGGCGATCAGCCATGGAATATGAGTTGTGGCATTGCGCGCGACTGCCAGGAACGGCAGTGCGAACAGGATGATCAGCAAGGCCTGAAACTGAAAGAACAGAAAGAACTTCAGCTGACTCCCCTGCCAGTGCGCGCGCAGGTTCTGATAACGGCCGTCCTCGGCTTCGCCACGAACCCGCGTCCAGAGATGCAAACCGAGGCGTACACCCCACACGCCACCCAGCAGGCCGACCGCGAGCCGTGGCCAGAAGGCACCATCGGCAAACAGCGCGAACAACACTGCACCGAAGCCCAGGCCCGTCGCCCATAGCGCGTCGACGATTCCCGCGTTGCGGTGCCGGCGCTGCCATAACCAGCCGAGACTCATCATCACTGCGGCGACCAGCCACAATCCAGGTAACACGAACCAGGGATTCATGACAGCGGACCTCGCAATTGAATGAAATCGGCAGCGGGGGTTCGCGACCAGTACCCGGCAAGCCACGCGAGCAGCGGTGTGACCAGTCCCCAACCGACCGCGAGCCACAACAGATCAAGCCATAACGGATGTACAAAACTGACCACCTGCCAGCCGCGTGCCGCGCCCAGGTAAGCCAGTGGTCCGCCGATGGCGCCAAGCAATGCGGCGACTGGTAATCGCGTTTGCAGGTATTGCAGTGATTGCGTGAAGGTCAGTGCAAAACTGATCCACAGCGCCAGGATCCAGAGTGGCGGCAGCCTATCGAACGGAGACATCGCCTGGTAGTGCAGCAATCCGGTGTTCAGTAATGCACCATCCAGTACGCAACCCGCGACGAGTGCGGTGCAGATCAGCAGCAGATCGGCCCCGCGTTGCCGCGAGATGCTGAACTGCCAGATCACATACACCGACATCGCCAACAGACCCGGCCATGCGAGACCGTGTCCGGCGCCGATCACCGCAGTGAACCACACAACCTGATAACCGATCAGACTGATCCAGAATTTCATGTCGCGAGTTCCGGGAGCAGGGCAGCACGCCGGTTGCCGGGCTTGGACAGCAGCAGCTGCGAGACGCCAATCGAGCGTTCACGGAAGCCGCCTTCGCAGTACGCCAGATAAAACTCCCACATGCGGATGAAGCGTTCGTCGAAGCCTTGCGCACGGACTTGTGGCAGATTTGCGAGGAAACGCTCACGCCAGGCACGCAAGGTCAGCGCGTAGGAGTGACCGAAGTCTTCCAGATGCGTCAGCGCCAGATCGCTGGCGCGGGTTTTGGCCGCGAGCATGGCACTGATCGACGGGATGAAGCAGCCGGGGAACACATGACGCTTGATAAAATCAACCGCACGCAAGGCCTGCTCGTAACGGTGATCCTCGATGGTGATCGCCTGTACCAGACCGTGGCCATCGGGTTTCAGCAATGCGCCGAGTTGCCCGAAATAGGTATCGAGATACTCTGCACCAATCGCTTCGACCATCTCGATGGAGACCAGCTTGTCGTACTGACCGTGCAGATCACGATAATCGTCCAGCAATAACGTGACCCGATTGCTCAAGCCGGCGGCGGCAACGCGTTCACTGGCAAGCCGGTGCTGTTCGCGTGAAATCGTGGTGGTGGTAACACGGCAACCATAGTGCTGTGCGGCATACACGGCGAAGCCACCCCAGCCGGTGCCGATCTCGATCACGTGGTCGTACGGTTTCAGATCCAGCTTGCGGCAGATGCGTTCGAGCTTGCGGGTGGATGCCGTCTCCAGGGTGTCGGATTCATTGCTCCAGATTGCCGACGAATACATCAGATCACTGGAAAGAAACAACCTGAAGAAATCGTTACCCAGGTCGTAGTGTGCAGCGATATTGCGGCGGCTGCCGTCACGAGTGTTGCGGCGCAGCGCATGCAACATGCGCATTGCCATTCCGCCAAACCTGGCCAGACCGGTTTCCATCCCGTCGAGCAAATCACGATTACGCACCAGCAGTTGCACCAGTCCGACCAGGTTGTCGCATTTCCACAGGCCATCCATGTAGGCTTCGCCGGCACCGACGCTGCCGTTGGCGGCAAGCGCGCGGTAGAATTCCGGGTCGAATACCCTTATGTGAATGCGCAGATCCGTGCTGTCTTTATCGGCGCCGATCTCGACTCGTCCGCAGGTGTCATCGAGTGTCAGATGTCCGTGACGAATTGGTTCGAGC
>DASUXE010000052.1:0-3484 GCA_036378075.1 Gammaproteobacteria bacterium | reverse complement strand
CCCATGCGAAACAGTTGACCGACGTGAGCATCGCCTGCCGCGACCTGGCTGGGCGTGAAGTAATAGAGAAGATTGCGCTGGAAGGCGCGCAGGCCGAGGGTAGCGGCAATGCTGACGCCCAGCACCAGGACAATGACGATTGCCAGACGTTTTTTCTGACGCGGGCTCATGGCTGCTGCTCCTGCGCCCGTTGTTTGAGTTCTTTCAGCAACCGGCGCAAATGCCGGCCGGGTAGCCAGGCATTGACGATCATTACCGCTGCGGCAATGGCATAGGACGGCCAAACATAGACTGCATAGCCGCCCATGGTCAGAAATTCGTGCCAGGATTTCATAGCAACTCCTTGATCCATGTTGTATTGCGTTCGCGACGCAATATCTCGAACTGCAGGCGTTTCATCACGAAGGTCACTGAATACAACATGAACGCACTGATCATCACCAGCAACGGCACCAGCATTCCCATTGAGATGTCGGAATGGGTGCCGACAAACACAGTCGGCCCCTGGTGCAGGGTGTTCCACCATTCCACTGAATAGTGAATGATCGGCAGGTTTACCAGTCCCACCAGCGCCAGGATCGCGCTGGCCCGGTCACCGGTACGCTGTTCGGAGAACGCCTGATTCAGCGCCATGAATCCGAAATACAGGAACAGCAGGATCAGTTCCGAGGTCAGGCGCGCGTCCCACACCCAGTATGTGCCCCACATGGGTTTGCCCCACAGTGAACCCGTTACCAACGCCAGAAAGGTAAACGATGCTCCCAGTGGCGCCGATGCGGCAGCCACGGCGCTGGCGAGTTTCATGCGCCAGATCAGCCCGATACCGGCAGCAATGGCCATGAAGGAGTAGCCGAACATGGACATCCAGGCGCTCGGCACATGAATGTAGATGATGCGAAATGCATCGCCTTGCTGATAGTCGGGCGGTGCCAGCCACAACCCGCCATACAGGCCGATCGCCAGCAATATCAGACTGATCCAGCCGGTCCAGGGTGCGACGTATTGCGCGAACTTGTAAAAATATGGCGGTGAGGCAAGTTTGTGAAACCAGGTAAACACGCAACCTCCAAACTGGATAACTGACTTGATATCGCTCGATCTGACCAAAGTAAGCGACGAGCCCGTGTTTTCAATTCTGCGGGTAAACGGGACACCCGGGTATGACACAGATCAATTTCGCCACACCCCGCCCCGGAAAATCCGCTGCCTCGACAGTGTGTCCACCGCTGTTTCAGTTCTCAAGGCTGACACGCAATCCGCCCGCGATGGCGAACGGTGCCAATGTGACTGTCAGTGCCAGTATGGCAGCCAGCAGGTACAGCGGTCCCGATACATCGTCACCCGTCAGTGCCATCGCTGCGGAACGCGCGCCGAATATCAGGATCGGCACGGCCAGCGGCAGTATCAACAGGGGCAGCAGCATGCCGCTGCGTCGCAGTCCGACCGTCAATGCCGCGCCGACCGCGCCCAGCAAACTCAGAACCGGGGTACCGAGCAGCAATCCGATCAGCAAGGTGCCCATGGCGGATGGCGGAAAAGCCAGCAGCATCCCCATCAGCGGCGCGAGTATGACCAGCGGCAATCCGGTGATCAGCCAATGGGTAAGAACCCGCATCAGGGCCACGAGTTCCAGCGGCACGGGACTCAACACCATGAGTTCCAGGGTGCCGTCCTCGTAATCGCTCTTGAACAGGCTTTCCAGGCCGACCACGCCTGCCAGCAGTGCCGCGACCCAGATAACGCCCGGCGCCAGGGTGCGGAGCAAGGCCGGATCGGGATTCAGTCCCAGGGGAAACAGGGCCGTCACCATGATGAAGAACATCAGCGGTGTGACCATCTCACCGCGCCGCCGGTAGGCAAGCTGCAGATCGCGCCGCACCAAGGCCGCGAGGGCGACGCTGTTCATGCTGCAATCCCCAGATTGACAGTCCGCACAGTCTGCCGGGCCAGTTCCAGCGGTTGATGCGTGGCAAAAATCGCGATGCCGCCCTGTTCGAGGTGCGCTTCAACCAGCTCCGCCAGCAAGCTGACACCGCTCACGTCGAGACTGGTCAGCGGCTCGTCGAGCAGCCAGAGGCTGGCGCGCGACAGCACCAGCCGCGCCAGCGCCGTGCGGCGCTGCTGCCCCATCGACATGCTTCCGCAGGGACGATGCGCCATCTCGCCGACACCCAGCCGGGCCAGGGCATCGGGAATACTGCTTGCCGGCGGCAGGCCCATCATGGCCACATAGGCGGAGAGATTTTCTGTCGGACTCAGGTTGGATTTCAGGCCGTTCGCATGCCCCAGATAGGCCAGTGCGCGACGATATTCGTCGCCGCTTTCAGCCAAGGGGCGGCCATTCCAGCACACGGTTCCGGATTCCGGCAGCGACAATCCAGCCAGAATGCGTATCAGCGTGGTCTTGCCGGCGCCATTGGCCCCGTGCAGACGCACGGCCTGCCCCGCTTCCGCCCGGAATGAAAGTCCGTGACAAAGGTGGCGGTTGCCGCGCCAGATATCGAGTGATTCGCAGTAAAGTGCGCAGCTGGCTGTCATGAGTGAGGATGGTGCCCGGGGCCGGACTCGAACCGGCACGGCCGTTGCCGGCCAACGGATTTTAAGTCCGTTGCGTCTACCAGTTTCGCCACCCGGGCCCGCCCATGTAACCGGAAATGGAGGCTAGGGTCGGAATCGAACCGGCGTACACGGCTTTGCAGGCCGCTGCATGACCACTCTGCCACCTAGCCTCACCCAAAACATTGAAAGACCGCGAAATTTACCACACTGGGGCAGCAATTTTGCAGGTTCCGGCCCGGAAAACGGCGCGGAAATAAAAAACCCCGGTTTGGACCGAGGTTAATTTATTCTGGAGCGGGAAACGAGGCTCGAACTCGCGACCTCAACCTTGGCAAGGTTGCGCTCTACCAACTGAGCTATTCCCGCGTCGAAGGGGCGATATTGTAGGGCCGAACTGTTTTCTGTCAAGGCACCGCGGCAATCAGCGCGGCCGGGACAGCTCCGGCCAGGCCGCCAGCAGGTACATCACCATGCTCCACAGCGTCAAAACCGCCGCCGCATACAGCAACCACAGGCCAATGGTGTAAATCGGCAGACCGTAGGCATCGTAGCGATACAGCATCAAGCCCGCCGCCAGCATTTGGGCAGCGGTCTTGATCTTGCCGAGCCAGGAAACGGCTACGTTCTTGCGCACCCCGAGCGTTGACATCCATTCGCGCAGCGCGGAAATGGTGATTTCCCGGCCAATGATGACGATTACCGCAACCGCCAGCAGCCAGTTGTGATCGGCCCAGACCAGCAGCACCAGTGCCGTGGTCACCATCACTTTGTCAGCAACCGGATCGAGGAACGCACCGAATGCCGAGGTTTCTCCCAGCTTGCGTGCGTAGTAACCATCCAGCCAGTCGGTCACACCGGCCAGAAAATAAATACCGGCCGAAAGCGGATACATCCAGTCATACGGCAGGAAAAACACCACTACCAG
>DASUXE010000051.1:0-5539 GCA_036378075.1 Gammaproteobacteria bacterium | reverse complement strand
TAGATTTCCGCGGTACCTATGCGCACGCCACCGGGATTCAGGGTGGCGTCCGAACGGCCGTAGATGATCAAGCCATCGCGCGCAGTGAGTTCAGCCCAGTCGCCGTGGCGCCAGACATTGGGGAAGACCTCGAAGTAGGCGGCGTGATACTTGCTGCCGTCCGCGTCATTCCAGAAATACACCGGCATGGACGGAAAGGGCTTGGTGCATACCAGTTCGCCGGGTTGGCCACGCAGGCTGTGTCCATCGTCGTCGAAAATCTGTACCGCCATGCCGAGTCCCCGGCATTGCAGCTCGCCCGGATAGACCGGCAGCAACGGATTGCCGAGTGCGAAACAGGAAATGATATCCGTTCCGCCGGAGATCGAGGACAGGCAGACATCCTGCTTGATATCGCGGTATACGTATTGAGAATTCTCCGGCAGCAGCGGCGAGCCGGTGGAAGTGATGATGCGCAGTTTTTCCAGTGTGTAATCCGCGCGCGGTTTGACCTGGAATTTCTCCGCTGCCGACAGATACTTGGCGCTGGTACCGAAGATGCTCATGCCTTCCTCGTCTGCGATACGCCAAAGGATGTCCTGTCCGGGATGAAACGGCGAACCGTCGTACAGCAATACCGTCGCACCGACCGCGAGACTCGACACCAGCCAGTTCCACATCATCCAACCGCAGGTGGTGAAATAGAAAATCACATCCTCGCGGCGCAGATCGGTGTGCAGCACCAGTTCTTTCAGATGCTGGATCAGGGTGCCGCCGGCACCGTGCACGATGCATTTCGGCACGCCGGTGGTACCGGAGCTGTACATGATGTAAACGGGGTGATCGAACGGCAGCTGCGCGAATTCGATCTCCGTGGCATTGCCGAGAAAATCATGCCAGTGCACCGCATTCTTCACCGCGCCGATATCCGGCGCGGTGTTGACATACGGAATCACCACCACGTGCTGTACCGACGGAAGCTTTTCCAGTACCCCGCGAATGCGTTCCAGCGAGTCGATGGTCTTGCCGGCATAGAAATAACCGTCGCAGGTAAACAGGACCTTGGGTTCGATCTGACCGAAACGGTCCAGCACGCCGTTGATGCCGAAATCCGGCGAGCACGATGACCAGATCGCGCCGAGACTGGTCGCCGCCAGCATCGCGATGATGCTTTCCGGGCGGTTGGGCATGAATCCCGCTACGCGATCACCCCTCTGCACACCGGCACGTTTCAGCGCATCGGCAAGCTGCGCGACCTGTGCATAAAGTTCCCTGTAAGTGAGCGTGACGCGCTTGTTGTCGTGTTCGCAACGGAATACCAGCGCGGTGCGATCGTCGCGATAGCGCAGCAGGTTTTCGGCAAAGTTGAGTCTGGTGCCGGTGAACCATTTGGCGCTCGGCATCTTGTCGCCATCGACCAATACCTTGTCCCAGGCATGGCCGGCGCGGATCCCGCAGAACGCCCACACCTGCGGCCAGAATCGTTCCGGGTATTCCACCGACCATTGGTAGAGAGCCGCGTAGCTCTGCACATTGGGATCGCATTCGCGCCGGATGTACTCCAGGAAACGCGTCATGTTGGCGTCGCGGATCACGGAGTCGGAGGGCATCCAGAGTGCATCGGTCATGGATCAGGCTCGGTATGTCAGCAATTTGAATTCGTGAATTATCGACTCCCTCTCCCTCCGGGAGAGGGGAATATGCAATCAAGCTATTTAATCTTGCCCAGTTCCTGCTCCAGTTCCGGCAGGATCGTGAACAGGTCGCCCACCAGACCGATGTCGGCAACCTGAAAGATCGGTGCGTCCGGGTCCTTGTTGATTGCCACGATGGTGCCCGCATCCTTGATGCCGGTAATATGCTGAATCGCACCGGAAATGCCGACTGCAACATACAGGTTCGGGGCAATGATTTTGCCGGTCTGGCCGACCTGCAAATCATTGGGCACGAAGCCGGCGTCCACCGCGGCGCGCGACGCGCCCACGGCCGCGCCGAGTTTGTCGGCGAACTTGTAGATGATCTCGAAGTTTTCCTTGCTGCCGACGCCGCGGCCACCGGAGACGACCCGTGGGGCGGATTGCAGGTCCGGCCGATCGCTCTGCTGTGCTTTCAGTTCGACGAATCGCGTGTGCGACGGAATCGCGGCATCGGTGCTGGCCGAAGCGATTTCCGCCGAGCCGCCAGTACCGGCTTCCTGCCAGGAGGCAGTGCGCACCGTCGCGAGGATGCACGGCTCCGCGGGAGCCTTCACCGTGACGATGGCGTTGCCGGCATAGATGGGCCGTTCGAACGTCGTCGCATCCACAACTTTCATGACGTCGCTGACCTGTTGCACGCCGAGCAGGGCGGCCACGCGCGGCAGCACATCCTTGCCGAAGGTCGTGGAGGGCATCATCACGTGGGTGTAACCGGTAGCGAGTTTCGCAATCTGCGGCGCCAGCACGGCGGCGAGTGGATGCGCGTTTTCAGCGCGCTCGATCTTGAGCACGCGCTTCACATCCTTGAGTTTCGCCGCGGCATCGGCAATGGCCGAAGCATCGCTGGCAAACACTGCGATGTCGATTTCACCGCCAATGGCATGGGCGCAACTGACTGCGCGCGCGGTCGCTGAATTCAGTTTCTTGCCGTCGTGTTCGGCGATAACCAGAATCTTTCCCATTACAGCACTCCTTTATCTTTGAGCGCGGCAACCAGCGCAGGCACATCGGCAACCTTGTGGCCGCCGGCACGTTGCGGCGGCGGCGCGAAGCTCACGGCCTGCAAAGCGGGCGCGGCAGCGATGCCGAGGTCTTCCAGCTTGAGGGTTGCCAGCGGCTTGCTCTTGGCTTTCATGATGTCCGGCATCTTGACGAAGCGCGGCGTATTCAAACGCAGGTCCGTGGTCATCACGGCGGGCAGGTCCACGGCGACGGTTTCGAGGCCGGCATCCACTTCACGCGTCACGGTCAGTGTCTGATCCTTGAGTTCGACCCGCGACGCAAACGTCGCCTGCGGACGGTCCCACAAGGCCGCCAGCATCTGGCCGGTCTGGTTGCTGTCGTCGTCAATCGCCTGTTTGCCAAGGATCACGATGTCTGCGTTTTCGCGTTTTACCAGTTCATGGAAAATACGCGCGGCCATCAGCGGCTGGATGGCGTCGGCGGTTTCGACCAGAACCGCGCGATCTGCTCCCATGGCGAGCGCCGTGCGCAGTTGCTGCTGCGTATCGCCGGGACCGATGCTGACGGCGATCACTTCCGCCTGCGTACCCTTTTCGCGAATCCGCAACGCTTCTTCCAGCGCAATCTCGTCAAACGGATTGATGCTCATCTTGACGCCGCTGGTTTCGACGCCGGAACCGTCCTTCTTTACCTGCACGCGGACGCTGTAGTCCACGACGCGTTTGATACCGACAAGTATTTTCATGCCTGAGTCCTGTGTCATAAATTCAAATGCTGGTTAGCGCGAAAGCCGGCATTCTTGGCCAGGTGAGGCCTTGCAACCATGACCCTGGTCAATGAACGGTTTTCACAGATTCTGGTAATTGGGTCCGCTGCCGCCTTCCGGCGTCGTCCAGGTGATGTTCTCGTACGGATCCTTGATGTCGCAGGTCTTGCAGTGCACGCAGTTCGCGGCGTTGATCTGCAGGCGCTTCACACCATTTTCCTCGACCATTTCATAGACCTGCGCCGGGCAGAAACGGATACAGGGGTTGGCGTATTCCGTTACGCAGCGTCCGACACAGATGGAGGTATCCGGCACTTTGAGGTGCGCGGGTTGCTGTTCGTCGTGGGTAGTGGAGGCAAAAAATACCGAGGCAAGACGGTCGCGGGGCGGCAGGGTGCGTGTAACGTAATCTTCCGCTGCGGCGAGATTGCCACCCTGTTTCTTCAGGCTCTGCCAGTCGTTGTGATTGCGGAGCGTCCACGGCAGTTTGCCGAACGTGATGGTTTCGAGTGCGGCGTTGAGCAGCCCAAGCCACAGTCCCTTGTGAAAGCCCGGCCGGATGTTGCGGATCTTGTGCAATTCTCTGGCCGACGCGGATTTGCGCCAGAAGGCGTCGAAACCGTCGCTGCTGCCGTGCGCGGCGAGGTGTTCCGCTGCCAGCATCCCGGAGCGCAACGCGGTGTGCACGCCTTTGATTTTCGGCACGTTCAGCGTGCCGGCGGCGTCGCCGACCAGCAGCGCGCCCGGCATCTCCAGTTTCGGCAGCGACTGGATGCCGCCTTCCGCAAGCGCGCGCGCACCGGCGGAAACGATCTCGCCACCTTCCAGCAGCGCTTTCACGCTGGGATGGTGTTTGAATTGCTGAAATGCCTCGAACGGCATGAAATCCGGATTCTGGTAATCCAGCCCGATGACGAAGCCGACATAAACGCGGTCGTTGTCCAGATGGTAGATAAAGCTGCCGCCGTAGGTGTTCGCATCCACCGGCCAGCCGATGCTGTGCTGGATCAACCCGGGTTTGGCGCGACCCGGCGGCAGTTGCCACAGTTCCTTGAGGCCGATGCCGTAGGTTTGCGGCGAACGGTCCGCGTCGAGTTTGAATTCCTTGATCAGCCGTTTGCTGACGCTGCCGCGGCAACCTTCGGCCAGAATCGTGGTACCGGCGTGGATATCCACACCGGCAGCGAAGTTCGGGCCCGGTGTGCCATCCTTTTCAATTCCCATGTCGCCACAGCGCACACCGATCACCGTGCCGTTTTCGATCAGCGGTTCGGCAGCAGGGAAACCGGGGAACACATCCACGCCCAGCGCTTCGGCCTGTTGCGCGAGCCACACGCACAGGCTGCCCAGCGAGATGATGAAATTGCCGTGATTGTTCATCTGCGGCGGGGTGGGGAGTCGCAGGCGGCCGGTTTTAGTGAGCAACACAAATTCGTCTTTCGCCGCAGGCACGCAGATTGCCGGCGGGGTCTTGCGCCACTCGGGCAGAAGTTCATCCAGCGGGGCGGGCTCCATCACGCAGCCCGAGAGAATATGGGCGCCGACCTGGGAGCCTTTTTCGAGCACGCAGACGGTCTTGTCCGGGCTGAGCTGCTTGAGGCGGATGGCACAGGCCAGGCCGGCCGGGCCGGCGCCGACCACCACCACGTCGTAAGTCATTGTGTCTCTTTGGATTTCCATGCCGGACCCCGTTGAAACAACCGGCCCCAGAAGGGGGCCGTTCCAAGCCGTCTATTTTAACGGTTCGGGCGGTGGGACTCACCCCTTTTCGGATCCGGAACGCGCGGCCGTGCACAAGATACGGCCGGTCGGCGTGACGCTGGCCCATTCCGTGCCAGCGTTCACTTTTATTGTCAGGTATGACCCCTATAATGCCGCTTTAATCCGGCCTTGAATCATGGTGATACGACACACGCTGCTGCCGCTGAGTGCACTTTTTCTTGCCGTGCTGGTGATGATGCTCGGCAGCGGTCTGCTGGGGTCGTTCATCAGCCTGCGGCTGAGCCTTGCCGGGGTCGCCAGCGGTGCTATCGCATTGGTGATGGCCGGTTATTACGCCGGTCTGGTCGGGGGTTCGTTTGTTGCGCCCGGCGTGGTGCGACGGGTCGGCCATATCCGTGCCTTCGCTGCCTTC
>DASUXE010000050.1:0-5237 GCA_036378075.1 Gammaproteobacteria bacterium | reverse complement strand
CGATCATGGAGGCGGCTGCAGAAGCAAAGGGTGACCTCAAGGTCCTGGCGGTAACCGCGCTGACCAGTCTGGACCGCGGCGATCTGGACGACCTCGGCTTCCAGTGCGACGTCGAAGAACTGGTGCTGTCGCGCGCACGCCGCGCGCTGGAAGCCGGTTGCGATGGCGTGGTGTCTTCCGGCATGGAAGCGGCCAGATTGCGCGAATTCATCGATCACCGTCTGTTGGTGATCACGCCCGGAATCCGGCCTGTGGAAAACCGTCCGGACGACGATCAGAAGCGTGCGGTGACGGTTGAACAGGCATTCACCAACGGTGCCGATTACATTGTGGTGGGACGCCCAATCCGCAAGGCGGCGGATCCCCGGGCTGCCGCCGAGGCCATTCAGAACACCATCGCGACTCTATTCAAGCAATAGATTCCAATTCACCCTCTCCCGCCGGGAGAGGACCGGGGTGAGGGTCAGTGACGCAAACAACTCTTCAAAACGATCTGCTGCTGCGCGCCTTGCTGCGCCAACCGGTCGAACGAACTCCGATCTGGATCATGCGGCAGGCCGGACGCTATTTGCCCGAATACCGTGCAACACGTGCCCGTGCCGGCAGTTTCATCAAGCTCATGAGTACGCCGGAACTGGCCTGCGAAGTCACTCTGCAGCCAATCAATCGGTTCCCGCTTGATGCAGCCATCCTGTTCTCGGACATCCTGACCATCCCCTCCGCCATGGGCCTGGGGCTGCATTTTGTGGAAGGCGAGGGCCCTGCTTTCGAACATCCGGTACAGGAGGCCAGGGCCGTGGCAAAACTCGGCCTGCCGGATCCGGAAACCGATCTGCGCTACGTAATGGATGCCGTGCGCCTGATACGCCGCGAGCTGGCCGGACGGGTGCCGCTCATCGGCTTCGCCGGCAGCCCGTGGACGCTCGCCACCTACATGGTCGAAGGTCGTTCCAGCCGTGAATTCGCCCGCATCAAGACCCTGCTTTATCAGGAACCCGCCACATTGCATGCGCTGCTGGCGAAACTCGCCGATGCAGTCACACGCTATCTGAATGCTCAAATCAGCGCCGGGGCCCAGGCCGTGATGGTGTTCGACACCTGGGGTGGCACGCTCGCTGCAGCCGCCTACCGGGAATTTTCCCTGCATTACATGAGCCGCATCGTGGCGGGTCTCACCCGCGAACAGGACGGTCGGCGCGTACCGGTCATCCTGTTCACCAAAGGCGGCGGCGGCTGGCTTGAAGCGATGGCGGGCAGCGGTTGTGACGCGCTGGGTATCGACTGGACTCAGGATATCGGCGAAGCACGCCGGCGGGTCGGCAACACAGTCGCGCTACAGGGCAACCTCGATCCGGCGGTATTGCACGCTTCGCCGGAACATATCCGTGAACAGGTCGCGACGGTGTTGAAAGATTTCGGACACGGCAGCGGTCACGTTTTCAATCTGGGGCACGGCATCACCCAGGATGTGAAGCCGGAACACGCCGCGGCGCTGGTAGCCGCGGTCCACGAGTTGAGTCCGGCATATCACCGCTGATCCGCATCAATCAGCGGCTCTGTTTCAGATCCTCATCGCGCAATTCACGCCGCAGAATCTTGCCCACGTTGGACTTGGGTAATTCATCGCGGAATTCGACGAATTTCGGCACCTTGTAGCCGGTCAGGTATTTGTGACAGTGCGCGATCAGCTCCTCGCCGGTAAGCGCGGGATCCTTCCGTACCACAAACAGCTTCACCACCTCACCGGAATGCTCGCTCGGCACGCCGATTGCCGCGCATTCACGCACTCCGGGATGCATCATCGCGACATCTTCCACTTCGTTTGGATAGACGTTGAATCCCGACACCAGGATCATGTCCTTCTTGCGATCGACGATATACACGTAACCGCGCGCGTCGAAGCGGCCCATGTCGCCGGTACGCAGCCAGCCGTCCGCTGACAGCACCTTGGCGGTTTCATCCGGCCGGTTCCAGTAGCCGCGCATGACCTGCGGACCCTTGATGCAAATCTCGCCGACTTCGCCAACCGGAAGTTCATTGCCGGCATCGTCACGGATGCTGACTTCGGTGGAAGGGATCGGCAGGCCGATGCTGCCGTTGTAGTCCTTCATGTCCAGCGGATTGATGCAGGCAGCAGGCGACGTTTCAGTCAACCCGTAGGCTTCGATGATGGGAATGCCGGTGATCTGCTTCCAGTGTTCCGCCACCGCGCGCTGCACCGCCATGCCACCGCCCAACGCCAGTTTCAGATTGGAAAAATCCAGTTTGTCGAATCCGGGTGCATGCAATAGCGCATTGAACAAGGTATTGACGCCAGTGATGACGCTGAAACGCACCCCCGACAAGGTCTTAACAAAGGTGGGCAAATCACGTGGATTTGTAATCAGAATATTGGTGCCGCCGAGCGTGATGAACACCATGCAATTCGCGGTCAATGAAAAGATGTGATACAGCGGCAGCGCGGTAATCACGATCTCCTGTTTCCGCTCCAGCGAGGAGCCGAGCCAGGCCGAGGCCTGCAATACATTGGCAACCATGTTGCCATGGGTCAGCACCGCGCCTTTCGACACACCGGTGGTACCGCCGGTGTATTGCAGAAATGCAATATCTTGATGCCCGATGTCCACGTTGTCCAGTTGCTGCCGCGCGCCTGCCGCAAGAGCCGCGCGAAATCCCGTGGCCTGCGGAATGCGCCATTGCGGCACCATTTTCTTGACGCGCCGCACCACAAAATTCACCAACGGCCGTTTGGGGAATCCCAGCAGGTCGCCGATGGCGGTAACCACCACACTCTGCACGCCGGTCTTGTCGAGTATCTGCTGCAAGGTGGTCGCGAAATTCTCCAGGATCACGATGGCCCTGGCACCCGCATCCGTCAGCTGGTGCTCCAGCTCGTGTGCGGTATAGAGCGGATTGACGTTCACCGCCACCATTCCGGCACGTAGGATCCCGAACAGCGCCACCGGATACTGCAGCAGATTCGGCATCATCAAAGCGACCCGGTCGCCTTTCTGCAAACCGGCAACTTTCTGCAGATAGGCGGCAAAGTCGCGGCTCTGCCGCTCAATCTGGCTGTACGTGAGCGTCGTTCCCATGTTGGTAAACGCGGGTAGCTCGGCAAATTTTGCACAGCTATCTTCCAGTATCGCCTTGATCGAGGCATAGCTGCCGGTATCGATGTCGGCGGGGACACCCTGCGGGTATTCTTTGAGCCAGATCTTGTCCATGGATTCCTCATCGATGGCGGACCGGCGCCAGCTCGGTGCGATCCGCATGAGCGCACAAGGTATAGCAGGCGTCGAATCACGGCAAGCGGGAAACGGCCATCACATTCGCGCTAGAATCACGGCCGGTATTCCCGGAGTGTCCAGATATGCAAGAACCGGCTTCACGCGTGGCCTGGATTACCGGTGGCGGGACCGGCATCGGCCGTGGGTTGGCACTACGCCTGGCGGCGGACGGTTGGACGGTCGCGATCTCCGGACGCCGGCCCGGACCTCTGAACGAAACCGCTGCAACGAATCCGCAACGGCTGCGGGCTTACCCGCTCGACGTCGCGGATCAGCAGGCGGTACGCGCAGTGGCCGCTGCCATTGAAGCGGATTTGGGCCCGCTCTCGCTGGTGATATTCAATGCCGGTATCGGCCAGTTCGTGAAACTCTCCGAACTCAATGCCGAACTCTATGCGCGTCACATGCAGATAAATTACCTCGGCACAGTCAACGGCATCGACGCGATTCTGCCGGGCTTCATGCAGCGCAAAAACGGCCACATCGTGATCGTGGCCAGTGTCGCGGGTTATCGCGGCGTGCCGCTCGCGACTGCCTACGGCCCGACCAAAGCCGCGCTGATCAATCTCGCAGAAGGGCTGCGTTTTGAACTGGAACGCAAGGGCATTGCGATTTCGCTGTGCAATCCGGGCTATATCGACACGGACATGACCGCCGACAACCGTTTCCCGATGCCGTTCCTGATGCGGCTGGACGACGCGGTGGACATCATTTACCGCGGCATCGTCAAACGCAAATTCGAAATAACCTGTCCGTGGCCACTGGTCAGACTGTTGAAAGTTCTGCGTTGCCTGCCGTACGGACTTTATTTCTATCTGATGCGCACATTATATGCAAAATAAGACTGATAAAGGCGTCTCGGCGCCTGTTCATCATTACCACGTGACCTGTTCATGGAACGGGTCGACCGGCACCGGTTACGAACACTACGGTCGCAGCCATCACCTTGCCGCCAAGCCGGCCGCGACGGTCATCAGCGCGTCGTCCGATCCGGCATTCCGCGGCGATCCGGCACTGCTGAATCCCGAACAGCTGCTGGTCATGGCCGCCGCTTCCTGCCAGATGCTGGCGTTCCTCGCGATTGCCGCACGCAAACGCGTGAATGTCATTGAATACACCGACCAAGCCGAGGGTTTCATGCCGGAAGACGACAAACCGGTACGGATCACCCGTATCGTATTGCGACCGCGCATCGTGATCACGGGTCTGGCTGACCGTGAACGAGTGGAAAACATGGTCAAACTGGCTCACCAGGAATGCTTCATCGCCAACAGCCTCAGGACCGAGATCGAAATTGAACCGGAGCTGGAATTTCGCCCCTGAAACCTCGGACAATCGGATCTTGCGCAGCTTGAATTGAGACCTGGTTCCACATTGGCTTCATGCCGGATGGATAGACTTGGCTGCCCATAATCGAGACACGGGGATGCGAATGCCGCTGAAAATCAGAGATTTTGGTTTCTGGGTAGGCAGAAATGGCCGAGGAACCGGAGTGTATATGCCAATACATGAGCGACGTACAAGGATGTACAAGTGCTGCGAGAGGCAGGATGCCGGGAGCAGCGATTCCGATTCGATACATTTCGCATTACTTCCGAACATCCATGTCTTCCGTAATGCAAGACCGTCCCTGGTCAAGAACACCCTCAGAAAGCAAAAGATCGATTTATAGAGGCATTCGAACATGGATTACGCGCAATTAATGCAACGCTGGGACAACTTCTTCACCCTGCTCAAATGGGCCAATGACCATGGCGTGTGGGCGGCAGCTCAAGCGATCATCCTCGCAGCCTCATTCGTCATCGGTCTTAAAATCATTTATTTTCCGCGTCGCCGGATCCGCAATCTGAACTTCCATGCCCGGCTGGTACGCAGCGATCGCAACAAGTTCCGATTGATGATCTACCTTGAGCTGCGCAATTACACCGGCCGCACAGTGGTATTGTC
>DASUXE010000049.1:0-2863 GCA_036378075.1 Gammaproteobacteria bacterium | reverse complement strand
ACCGTAGCGATGTCGCGGTGCACGTGACAGTTGATCAGCAGATCCGGGCGCGCCCGGTCCACGTTGGGACGGCGGCCGGTGAGTTCGCGGAAGCGGTCGACCACGGCATCTTTCACGCGCTGTGCGCCGTATTGGGTATGCGTGATGCCGGCGGTGGTGCCGGTGAATTGCACCGCCAGACTGCCGTCCGGCGAGACATCCCTCTCCCAGGGCATCTGCCGGATGCCGGCATACAGTGCCGCGTCATCCGCTGCCTTGAATTTCGCGACCGGATACAACACCCGGTTGGCCGACCGCAGCCACAGACAGGCCCGATAGGCCATAGCCGGGGGTCCCTCGAAGCTGGCCCCGCCACGCTCCTCTTTTACATTCGCCGCCCCCAGCGCACGCAGTTCGTCGGCGACGATGGGCTCGAGGCCTTTCGCGGCCGTGGCGAAGAAGTGATAGGTATCGGGGCGGGATGAATTGCGTCGGGCTGGCATCGGGATAGGTTACAGTTATGCGCTGTCGCCGCCTAGAAGCCCGCACTTAAATGAGTCTGCCCGATTCCATTCCGGAGCCTTTGCGTACCGCTGCCGAGCAGGCGCTTGAACGTTTCCCCGCGCTCGATGCGCTCCCGGATCGGTTGCGTGAGTCGCTGCCGCAAGTCTGGGCCTGCAGTGAGTTTGCCACCCAGACCTGTCTGCACGATCCGGGTGCATTCAGCGAACCGGCATACCTGAAACATCTGACGGAACCGGCGTCACCCTCCAGACGGGTGCCTGGGTTGCTGTCCGGCGTTGCCGACGAAGCGGCGTTGATAAAGATGTTGCGCACGCTGCGGCGCCGCGAAATGCTGCGGATTGCCTGGCGTGATCTGGCGGGCTGGGCGAGCCTTGAAGAAACCCTGCACGATCTGTCCGATCTCGCCGACGCTTGCCTGAATAGTGCACTGGAAGCCGTATCGCGCTGGCATGCGGAGCGTCACGGCATCGCGCGCAACCCGCACGGTGAACAGCAATCGCTGATTGTGCTGGGCATGGGCAAGCTCGGTGCGCGCGAACTTAATTTTTCGTCCGACATCGATCTGATTTTTACCTATCCCGATAACGGCCAGAGCGATGGCGAACGTCCGCTCGACAACGAAGAATACTTCACGCGTCTGGGCCAGCGCCTGATCCGCGTGATCGATCAGGTGACCGAAGACGGCTTCGTGTTCCGGGTCGACATGCGCCTGCGGCCGTTCGGCGAGGCCGGACCGCTGGCCATGAGTTTTGCGGCACTGGAAACCTATTATCAGAATCACGGCCGCGAATGGGAACGCTATGCGCTGATCAAGGCGCGGCCGGTGGCCGGTGACCTGGCCCGCGGCGAAGCGCTGCTCGAATCGTTGCGCCCGTTCGTGTATCGCCGTTATCTGGATTTCAATGCCTTCGAATCCTTGCGCGAAATGAAACGCCTGATCGATCAGGAAGTCACCCGGCGCGGACTGGACGACAACATCAAGCTCGGCCGCGGCGGCATTCGCGAGATCGAGTTTGTCGGCCAGGTTTTCCAGTTGATTCGCGGTGGACGAGAAGTTCAGTTACGCGAACGCAGCATTCTGGCGGTGCTGCGTTATCTGGGCGAGGCGGGTTATATCAAGCCGCAGGAAGCGGGCGATCTGGCCGCGGCTTACGAATTTCTGCGCCGGGTGGAAAATCGCTTGCAAATGGTTCGGGATCAGCAGACCCACGATTTACCGCGCGACGAACTTGATCGTGTGCGTCTGGCGTGGAGCATGGGATTTGATTCGTGGCGCAGTTTCAGCAACGCGCTTGAGCAGCAGCGACGGCGTGTGCAACAACTGTTCGATGCTGTGTTTGTGGCGCCGCGCGTGGTGCGTGAACAGGCGCACGAGGAGTCGGTGTTTGCGCCACTGTGGCGCGGCACCCTTGCAGATGCCGACGCCATCGCGCTGTTGGCGCGCAGCCGCTACCAGTCTCCTGCCGAGGTTTTACAGCTGCTTGGGCAATTGCGCGACGGCCCCTTGATGCGTGCCCTGAACGAGCGTGCGCGGCAACGGCTCGACGAGCTGATGCCGCGCATTCTGGAAACCGCATCCCGCGCCGACGATCCGGACCAGACCTGCCAGCGTCTGCTGCGGGTGGTGGAAGCGATCGCGAAACGTTCGGCGTATCTCGCGTTGCTGGTGGAGCGACCGACCGTGCTTGAGCATCTGGCGCGACTCGCTTCGCACAGTGCCTGGCTCACCGACATGGTGGCGCGTGCACCGCTGTTGCTCGACGAATTGATTGATCCGCGCATGTTCAGCGAGTTTCCCTCCCAGGATTCGCTGCACGCGGAACTGGAAAGCGCATTGAATGGCGTGGATGCGGAGGATCTGGAAGCGCAGATGGATGCCTTGCGCCAGTTTCAGCAGACCGCGGTGGTGCGGGTGGCCGCCGCGGATATCGCCGGTGATGTGCCGCTGATGAAAGTCAGTGATTTCCTGACCTGGATCGCCGAGCAGGTGATCCGCGAGGCATTTGCGATTGCCTGGCGGCATCTGGTCGTGCGGCACGGTGCGCCGTATTGCCAGGATGAACAAGGCGAGCGACCGGCACACTTCGGGGTGATCGCCTACGGCAAGTTGGGCGGCATCGAGCTTGGTTACGGCTCGGACCTGGACCTGGTGTTCCTGCATGACAGCACCGGCAGCGAGCAGCAGACCCGGGGTGCGCGGCCGATCGATAACGCCGAGTTCTTCACCCGTCTGGCGCAACGCATCATCAATATTCTCTCGGTTCCCACCACCTCGGGACTGCTTTATCAGGTGGACACCCGTCTGCGGCCGAGCGGCTCGGCGGGACTCATGGTCAGTTCGCTGGAGGCATTCGCACGT
>DASUXE010000048.1:0-8584 GCA_036378075.1 Gammaproteobacteria bacterium | reverse complement strand
GCTCCGTCCGGGCAAGCCCGTCAGCGACAGCCGGACTGCTCCAAACCTGATATTGATCTATGTCAATGCCGGAAAATATTCAAATAACTTATAAAAGCCACATGCAATCCGTTCTGGAAATGTCATGCCTGGACATCCGATAGAAAAACTGCGTGACGAACACGCCAACATGCGCCGGGTACTGTCGCTGGTGCGGCTGCAGCTGGACAGGCTGGAGCGTGAGGACTCCCCGGATCCGGTACTGCTGGCCAATGCGCTTTATTACATGCGCAAATTCCCGAGCGTCGTGCACCACCCGAAGGAGGATCTGATCTTCCGCAAACTGCTGGATGCCGGCGCACCGCTGCAAGCCGATGTTGAACGGCTGCGCAGACAACACGAGGAAATCTATGCGCTGGAGGATCGCCTCATCGATATGGTGCTGGCCTTGCAAGCGGGCAACCGCGACCAGCGTGCACAGGTCCTGGAGCTCGGCAGGCACTATCTCGAAATTCAGGCACAGCATGCGCAAACCGAGGAGCGGGTCTTGTTTCCGCAGGCGCTTGAACTTCTCCGCCAGACGGACTGGAATAACATCCGCAAGCAGTCCAGACACATTGAAGACCCGTTGTTCGGACAAAACGTGGCCGAACGTTACCGGTACCTGTACAACTACCTGCTCCGCGAAGCAGCGGACAATGGAATGCCGCAGCCGGCTGCCGGGCTGCCGGACGAGATCAGTGCAAAGTGAAAGCAGCGCCGACACCCCGCCATCGGGGTCTTGGCACAAAATCGCGGGAATTGGTGGGCCGTGACAGATTCGAACTGTCGACCAACTGGTTAAAAGCCAGCTGCTCTACCGGCTGAGCTAACGGCCCCGGAGAATGTAGACGGCAGCGCCAGCATGCGCGCGTCCCTGAAACTGGAGGCGCGCATGATAGCGGAAGCCGCGAAATTTACCAAATGCTAGCGGTAAATCGTGGGGTCGGGAACCTGCGCGTCGTGAAAACCCTGCTGCCGCAAGCGGCAGCTGTCGCAGCGGCCGCAGGCGCGGCCGTCCGCATCCGCGCTGTAGCAGGACACCGTCATCGCATAGTCCACACCAAGCGACAGCCCGCGCCGGATAATTTCGGCCTTCGACCAGTCAATCAGCGGCACGTGAATTCGCATTGGCCGGCCCTCGACCCCGGCCCGGGTACCGAGGTTGGCCACCCGCTCAAATGCGGCGATGAATTCCGGCCGGCAATCCGGATAGCCCGAGTAATCCACGGCATTCACGCCGATGAAAATATCCTGTGCACCCAGCACCTCGGCCCATCCGACCGCTACCGCAAGGAATACAGTATTGCGGGCCGGGACGTAGGTCACCGGAATGCCATTGCCCGGTTGTTCGGGCACATCTATCCGGCTGTCGGTCAATGCCGATCCACCAATCGAAGATAAATCCAGCGCCACCGTCTTGTGTTCGGCTGCGCCCAGTGCGGCAGTAACGCGGTTGGCCGCGGCAAGTTCGGCGTGATGGCGCTGCCCGTACGCGAAACTGAGCGCATGGCAGACATAGCCCTCATGACGCGCGATCGCGAGTGTAGTGGCGGAATCGAGTCCACCGGAAACAAGAACGACTGCTTTGTTCATCCTGGCCTGCTGAGGCTACTTCCCGGGTATATTGCCCCATAGATATTTGTGCAATTGCACCTGCAAGCGTACCGGCAAACGGTCGGCAAGTATCCAGTCTGCCAGGTCGCGCGCTTCAAGCTCACCATGACTGGGCGAAAACAGCACCTGGCAGCGGGTATCAAGCCGGTGCTGTTCGACCAGGGCGCGCGACCACTGGTAATCATTGCGACTGCAGATCACAAACTTGACCTGATCCTGGCTGCGCAAGGCCGGAATATTTTCCGACAGGTTACGCCCGGACTCACCAGAACCGGGCGTTTTGATGTCCATGACCCGAATCACGCGCGAATCCAGTGGTGCAATCGGCAGGGCGCCGCTGGTTTCGATCGACACCCTGTAACCTGCGTCGCACAGGCGCTCAAGGAGTGCTGCGCAATTTTTCTGCGCCAGAGGCTCACCTCCTGTAACCGTGACATGGCGCGGCGAATACCTGGCGACCTCACGTTCAATATCGGAAAACCCCATCCATTCGCCGCCATGAAAAGCGTAGGCGGTATCGCAGTATCCGCAGCGCAGCGGACACCCGGTCAGACGCACGAACACGGTAGGCCAACCGACGCTGTCCGCCTCCCCCTGTATCGAGAAGAATATTTCGGTGATTCGCAGGCGCTGATCTGCCGGCAATGCGTCGCGGCCGGCCGCCGTGATCTGGGACATGGAGGTGCTTACCCGCGGGCTAATGCCCTTCCTTTTTCATTCGCTGCAGCCGCTGTTTCGCAAACCCCGCCGACCGGGAGCCCGGATACTTGCTGATCACGGCGTCGAGTGTCTTGCGCGCGGCCTTCCAGTCCTTCATTTCGTACTGGGCATAACCCATCTTCAACATCGCATCCGGTGCCTTGCTGGAATCCGGATAATTCTGCGCCACTGCCTTGTAATTGATCAGCGCGCCCTGGAAATCGCTCTGCTGGTAATGCGATTCACCCATCCAGAATTCCGCATTGGGCACCAGCGAACTCTGCGGGTACTGCTGTATGAAAGCTGTAAAACCCGCGATCGCATCATCATAGCGGCCTTGTTTCACCAGATTGAAGTTCTTCTGATAAGCAGATTGCTCGTCACCGGCGCCCGCCGTCGACTGACTGGCAGCCTGCGGATTGCCGGCCCCGGACTGGGCGCTGCCCGTACCCAGTTCCAGCTTCTGCAAACGCCGGTCGAGATCCAGATACAGGTCCCGTTGCTGCTTCTTGCTGAGATCAACGTTGTGTTCCAGGGTTTCCACGTCGCCACGCAATTGCCGCAATTGATCCTGAAGATCATCGATGCGCTGCGACATGCTGGTGAGACTCTGGTTCTTGAACAGTTGATCAAGACGGTCAACGCGGGCTTCCAGTTGCTGCTGCCGGATTGCATAAGGATCATCCGGGCGAACCTGCATTGCACAACCGGCCAGCAGGGTGATCAACCCTGCCGCCGGCAAAATGAACAGGCCACGGAAGTTCATCGCAGGTACACGAGCACCGCGCGGCGGTTCTTGGCCCACGCAGCCTCATCGTGCCCCGGATCGGCCGGGTGCGCCTCGCCATAGCTGACCGTCGTCAGTTGACCGGGGGCCACACCCTGAAACAACAGAAAACGCCGCACTGCCTGGGCGCGGCGATCACCCAGCGCGATGTTGTATTCCACAGTGCCGCGTTCGTCGGTATAGCCTTCGATACGCACCTTCTGATCCGGATGTGCAACCAGATATTTGGCGTGCGCCGTCAGGGTATCGAGAAATTCAGAGCGGATATTGCTCTTGTCAAAATCGAAATAGATGACACGCTGGGCCAGCACGCTATTGGGATCGTCCAGCGGACTGATCTCGGCAGGCGCTGGCGCTGCCGCCGTCGCAGCTGCTGGTGCCGTCGTGGTCGCAGATGCCGGCGCCGCGGCGGGCGGTGGAGTGGTCTTGACGTTCCTGGCACAACCTGCAACCAGCAGAATCAAGCTCAGGGCCAGCGGCCCGTAACGAAACATTTTCATGACTCTATACTCCTGTGCAACAGAACTACTGCAACGCAATTGCCGGATTCATTCAGCCGCCCGGCGGAAACGGTCCCCAGACCGGAGCATGGACATCGATAGCGCTCCGGTTTTCAGACAGCCTTTCACGTACCTGCCCGTCAATGGAAACTTCGGCTAATACGCCCTGCCCGTGATAAGTCGCTTCATAGATAATCATAGCGCCATTCGGGGCAAAACTCGGCGATTTGTCCAGATCGCCGTCAGTCAGGCTCTGCAACACGCCGGTATTGAGATCCATGACTGCAATATGTAAGTGCCCGCTCTCCCGATGCACCATGGCGAGCGTGCGGCCGTCGGGAGAAATCCGCGGGCGGGCGTTGTAGTTGCCATCAAAAGTAATGCGTTGTGGTTCGCCACCGCTCAAGCTGATCCTGTAAATTTGCGGCGAACCACCCCGGTCCGACGTGAAATACAGACTGCGTCCATCCGGCGCCCATACCGGTTCGGTATCGATCGCGTCCGAATGGGTGATACGACGCAGTTTGCGGCTGGCCAGGTCCATGACATACACGTCGGGATTGCCTGGCGACGAAGACAACACCAGTGCCAGCGATTTGCCGTCCGGTGAAAACGCCGGTGCACTATTGAGCCCGGGTTTATCGGTCAACAGCGTGCGTGCGCCGCTGTAAATATTCTGCACGTAAATGGCTGGCTGGATGTGTTCGAATGACACATACGCCAGCGACTTTCCATCCGGTGACCAGTCCGGCGACAGGATCGGCTGATTCGACTGAAACACGGTTTGCGCGTTGGCGCCGTCTGCGTCAGCCACCACCAGAGCATAATGATTGCTGGCGCCAGTGCCGCTGATTTCAACATACGCGATATGGGTATCGAATGCCCCGCGTTGCCCAGTCAGTTTCTGGTAAATCATGTTGCTGATGAGATGCGCGGCGTGCCGCAACTGCTTGGGGCCGGTGAGCACGCTATACCCCATCAGTTGCTGCCCGGTATACACATTGAACAACTGGAATTCGATCGAATAATTGCCGGAACTGGCCGGCTTGATGCGGCCAATCACGAGGTCGCTTACACCCAGCACCCGCCAGTTGGTAAAATTGATACTGCTGGCTTCAGTCGGCTTTTCGAGCATGGATTTCGGCGCAATGGATTTGAAGCGGCCGCTGCGCGTCAAGTCGGAACTGACAACTCCTGCAACGTCCTCCGACGGCATGACCCCCTGGATCTGCCAGCCAAACGGCACAATGGCGACCGGCACTGCCCCGCTGACGCCTTTCACGATATCGATATTGAGTATCGCCGACGCATCGGTTAATGGAATTACCAACAATATCAGCAGCAATATCGATTTACGTACCATGCTATTCATTGCTGACTATCCAGTTTTTTGAACGTTAGCGTGAACTCGCGCTGAAACAAGGACGGATCCGGCGGCGGTGGCAAGGGCGACGATTTGTATACGGCATTGACCGCTGACTGCTGAACCGCGTCGTCACCGTTACATTGTATTACCTTTGCGCTGATCACGTCACCGCCCGGCACCTGCTTGATCGACACCACACAAACTGTCGAATCGGTTATGGAGGGTGGCACGATCCAGTTCGAATAGATCTTTTTCTGAATCAGCGCGGTATATTGTTGCATCAATGACGCAAGGCGCGCATCCCGGGCCTTTTCCTCCGCTGCGATTTCGGCCTGCAATTGCTTGCGGCGACGGGCCGCAGCCGCACTCTGGCGCTTCTTCTCCTGTTTCGCCGCCTTCGCTTCCTCGGCCTTGAGCTTTGCGACCTTGTCCTGCTCGGCCTGGGCCTGCTGCTGCAACGCCGTCAGCTTCTGGTTCAATTCCTGTTGTGCCTGCTGCTGCTGCTTCCTGAGGTCGGAAAGCTTCTGCTCTTCCTGCTGGCGTTGCTGTTTTGCCGCCAGCGCCTCCTGATCCAGTTTTTTCTGCGCCGCTATCTTGCGCTGGTCCTCGGCTTTCAACATATCCATTTGCTGTTTGATCAGCGACTGATCAACCACCGTCGCCTGCACCGGCTTGGCCTTGGGATTCTGTCCCAGCGACGGCAGGGTTGCGTTGGTCCAATGCAGACTCAGCATCAGCAAGCCGAGAAATACGCCGTGCAGAAGCAGCGAATAAGCCCACGGCAACAGGCGTTGGGTGGTGGTTTCCATTATTTTCCGCCCTGGATCCGCACCTGGGGCGGATTGTCGGGATTGGTTTCCATGCCTACGCTTGGCGCACCCGCGGCCTGCAGCAGCACCATGCCGCGCATCACCTCCTCATAGCGTGCGTCCTTGTCGCCGCGCACCAGCACGTGGGTGCCGGGTTTCAACCTGAGCACCGCGGTGACCCGCGCCACCACCACCCGGGGATCAAGCGGCTGGTCGGTGTGCTCGCCGATATTCAGGTAGTAGCGACCCTTGGCGTCCACCGTCAGCACGACTGGTGTTTCATCGGATTTGAGATTCAACGGCTTGGCGTTGGCCGCCGGCAGATCCACCTTCACACCTTCCGACAACAACGGCGCGGTAATCATGAAGATGATCAACAGCACCAGCATCACGTCAATGTAGGGCACTACATTGATCTCGCTCATCATGCGCCGTTTGCCGTGCCGCCGTGCCATGCGTTATTGCCCCTGCGCCGCGCGCGAGCCAACATGCCGCTGCAAGATAGTAGAGAATTCCTCCAGGAAACTGTCGAAACGGGTTTCGAGCCGCTCCACGTGATTGGCAAAGCGGTTATAGGCAATCACCGCCGGAATCGCCGCGAACAGACCCAGTGCGGTAGCGATCAGGGCTTCGGAAATACCCGGCGCGACCATTGCGATGGTGGCCTGCTGGACATTGCCGAGCCCGTGGAATGCATTCATGATGCCCCACACGGTGCCGAACAAGCCGACATAGGGACTGGTGGAACCGACCGTCGCCAGAAATGCAAGGTGCTCTTCCAGCCGGTCAATCTCGCGAATCTGCGCGCCACGCATGGCTCGCCGGGCACCCTCGATGACCTGCCCCGGCGCATCACTCTGCTTGCGCAGGCGCGCGAACTCGCTGAAACCGGCCTCGAATATCCCTTCCATGCCGTACTCGGCCCCGGTGCCGCTGATCTCCTTATATATGGCAGCCAGTTCGCCACCGGACCAGAAACGCTGTTCGAACGCATCGGCCGCGCTGCGAGCCTGCTTCAGCATGCGATGCTTGCGGAAGATCACGGCCCACGACGCAATCGACGCTGCAATCAGGATCAGCAATACGCACTTCACCACCAGGCTGGCGTGCAGGGCAATCTCGAGAAATGATTCTTGTCCATTCATCTGTTTAGCTCCGCCACAATTTCCTGCGGCAAGGGTCGAGGTTTGAAATTCACCACATCCACGCACGCCACGCGGATTTCAGCTTCGCAAACCAGTACATTGGCCAGGTGCACCTGCTGCCGGAATCCCAAGCTCGCACGCCCGACCTCACTGACAGTCACGTCGACCATCAGTTGCTCGTTGAAACGGGCGGCACGCCGATAATCCACATGCGCGGCGGTTACCACGAACTGAACTCCAAAGCGTTCGCGCAGATCATCCTGCTCGAATCCCAGCGTCCGCAGCCACTCCGTGCGCGCACGTTCCATGAAACGCAAGTAATTGGCGTGGTACACCACGCCGCCCGCATCGGTATCCTCGAAATAGACCCGTACCGGCCAGCAGAAGGTCCCGGTGGATTCAGTATCGCCGTCCAAGACTACCGTCCTGTGACTGTCCCGGCCGTGACCGGTTCCACGTTTTGAAGCACTCACGCTTCAAACCTGCGTGTCGTCACTGAACAGATCAGGCGCCGGGTCGCGTCGTGGCGGAGTCAAGCCGAAGTGCTGATAGGCAAGCCGGGTGGCAACACGGCCACGTGCAGTTCGCATCAGGAAACCCTGCTGGATGAGATAAGGCTCGAGCACATCCTCGATGGTGCCGCGCTCTTCACCAATGGCAGCCGCGAGACTGTCCACGCCGACCGGCCCGCCGTCGAATTTCTCGATCACCGCCATCAGCAACTTGCGATCCAGCATGTCGAAGCCGTGCATATCCACGTCCAGCATGCTCATGGCCTTGCGGGCCATCTCAAGCGTAATGCGGCCGTCGCCTTTCACTTCGGCATAATCGCGGACCCGGCGCAACAACCGGTTGGCGATGCGCGGCGTACCGCGGGAACGTCCGGCGATTTCCTGCGCGCCTTCCTGCTCGACTGCAAGCGACAGGATACGCGCCGAACGCATCACGATCTCGGTCAACTCGGCATGACTGTAGAACTCCAGTCGTTGCACAATGCCGAAACGATCACGCAACGGTGAAGTGAGCAGACCGGCGCGGGTGGTTGCACCCACCAGGGTGAACGGCGGCAGGTCCAGCTTGATGGAACGCGCCGCGGGGCCTTCACCGATCATGATATCGAGTTTGTAATCTTCCAGTGCCGGATACAGCACTTCTTCCACGACCGCGCTGAGACGATGAATTTCATCCACGAACAGCACGTCATGCGGTTCCAGATTGGTCAGCAATGCGGCCAGGTCGCCGGGGCGTTCCAGCACCGGCCCGGAGGTCTGTTTCAGGTTGACGCCCATTTCGTAGGCAATAATATGTGCCAGCGTGGTTTTACCGAGCCCGGGCGGCCCGAAAATAAGCACGTGATCCAGCGCTTCCGAGCGCTTGCGCGCCGCGCCGACGAAAATCTCCATCTGTTCGCGTACCGCGGGTTGACCGATATAGTCAGCCAGCGTGCGCGGCCGGATGGCACGATCCAGTGCCTCGTCTTCTGCACTACCGCTGGCGGTAATGATCCTGTCTACCGGCATATTTCACCTCACCCTGCACGCACAGCGCTTTGCAGCGCACGGCGTATGAGTTCTTCGCTGGATAGATCAGTTTCCTTGATGCCCTGCAGCATGCGCGACGCTTCCGGCGGTTTGTAACCAAGC
>DASUXE010000047.1:0-5975 GCA_036378075.1 Gammaproteobacteria bacterium | reverse complement strand
GTGTGATGGATGCTGGAGGTTTTGCCATGCATGACGCACCCCGCATGCACCACCTTGCCGCCGTAAGCCTGACCGATGGCCTGATGACCCAGGCACACGCCGAGGATCGGAATGCGACCGCCGAGCTGTTCAATCAGCGCCAGCGAGATACCTGCCTGATCGGGCGTGCACGGACCCGGTGAGATCACGATCCGCTCCGGTCGCATGGCTTCGATTTCCTGCACCGTCACCGCATCGTTGCGATACACGCGCACGTCCGCACCGAGTTCGCCGAGATACTGCACCAGGTTGTAGGTGAAGGAATCGTAGTTATCGAGCATCAATAGCATGGTTGGCTTTCTCGAAAATCAGCTGCAAATCATTTGCCGGCGCCGGTCATCGCGACCGCCTTCAGCAACGCCCTGCCCTTGTTGAGGGTCTCGTCCCATTCCTTCTCCGGCACCGAATCATGCACGATCCCGGCACCAGCCTGGACATGCAGTCGGCCGTCCTTGATCACGGCGGTGCGAATTGCAATCGCGGTATCCAGATTGCCGTTCCAGTCGATGTATCCCACTGCGCCGGAATAGATGCCGCGCTTGACCGGCTCCAGTTCGTTGATGATCTCGAGCGCCCGTACCTTGGGCGCGCCACTGACAGTGCCGGCGGGAAAGCACGCGCGCAACACATCGAGCGGGCCGAGTCCGTCGCGTAGCTGCCCCTGCACCTGTGAAACGATATGCATCACATGCGAATAACGCTCGATTACCATGTTGTCGGTAATGCGCACGCTGCCGGTCGCGCTGATCCGGCCGACGTCATTGCGCCCGAGATCCAGCAACATGACATGCTCGGCACGTTCCTTGGGATCGGCCAGCAGTTCGTTCGCGAGCGCGGCATCTTCCGCGGCATCGTGCCCACGCGGCCGGGTGCCGGCGATGGGCCGCAAGGTGACCGCGCCGTCCTCGACCCGCACCAGCACTTCCGGCGATGAACCGACGACCTGGAAATCTTCCAGTTCCAGCAGGTACATGTACGGCGACGGATTCAGCACCCGCAGCGCCCGATACAGATCGGTGGCGCTGCCCGCGAACGGTGCTGTGAGACGCTGCGACAGCACCACCTGCATGATGTCGCCATCGCGAATGTAGACTTTGGCCCGCGCCACCGCGTTGCAGAAATCGGCGCGTTCGAAACCGGAAGCAAATTCACCCGCCGCGCTGCCGGCAAAACCCTGCGCCGAGGGATATCGCAAGGGCGCGCGCAGCCGCGCCACCAGCTCATCGAGCCGCTGCTGCGCCTGCGTGAAAGCCTCCGGCGAATCCGCATCGGCATGCACCACTAATTGCAGGCTGCCGCGCAGATTGTCGAAGATCGCGAGTTCGTCGGCGCACAACAGCAGGATATCCGGACAACCCAGCATATCCGGCCCGGTCTTGTCTTTGAGACGCGGCTCGATGGCGGTCACGATGTCGTAACCGAAATACCCCACCAGACCGCCACTGAAACGCGGCAGACCTTCGACGACCGGCACCCGATAGCGCTGCCGCAAGCGTTCGATTTCCCGCAGCGGATCATCGGTGACGATGCGTTCGACGGCGTCGCCGGTGCGCACGATCAGCGCGCCATCCTGGTAAGTGATGGTGCCGGATGCCGACAGGCCGATGATGGAATAACGTCCCCAGGTCTCGCCACCTTCGACCGATTCGAACAGGAACGAGTTGGGCATAGCAGCGAGCTTGAGATAAACGCTCAGCGGCGTGTCGAGATCGGCAAGGACCTCGCGAACGACAGGAATATGGTTGAAACCGGCTGCCCGGAGGGCATCAAAACGTTGCTGGTCCATGAACGGTCACCTGAAATGAACGGAAACGACGGTTTGCTCAGAAACGCAAAGACGTCAGCCTCACCATCGCCAGGTGCGGGCTTGCTCGACTCCGTTCAGGTTGACCAGTAAAGACATGCAAAATGACCTTGTATTGAAGCAGGTCGGCCTGACGTTCAGGCCGGGACTAAACATACCGGCTTGTTCAGGCCTGCACAAGGCCCGCCGGCCAGTTCGCCAGCAAGGCAGGCAGCGCGGCCAGTGAATCCAGCACCGCATCGGGTACGGAATCGGCCAGCAATTCGCCCCCGTACCCGTAACGTACACCGATGGCGGCAAACCCCGCGGCTCGGGCTGCAAGTACATCGTTGCGGGAATCTCCCACCATGCAGGATTGCGCCGGTGCGACGCCGAACTGTCGCGCTGCGTGCAGCAGCGGCAATGGATCGGGTTTGCGCGCCGCCAGCGAATCGCCGGAGAGAATCACGCCAAAATAGTCGCGCATCGCGAGTGCGTCCAGCAACGGTTCGGTGAATTCCGCGGCCTTGTTGGTGATGCAGGCCAACGCAATACCCGAGTCACGCAACTGTGCCAGCACATCGCACGCGTCCGGATAAGGTCGCGTCGCCACAGCAAGGTGTCCGTGATAAGCCTGACGGAATGTTTCGAATCCACGTTCGAACAACTCCGCTTCCGGCTCGCCGTCGCGTGACCCGGTCAATGCGCGCTTGACGAGGCGGCGCACGCCGTCCCCAACCCAACTGCTTACCTTTTCGAGACCAGGCGGAGACAATCCCAGTGTGCGCGACATCTGATCCACCGCCCATGCAATATCGGGCACGCTGTCCACCAGGGTGCCATCCAGATCGAAAGCAACGAGTTTGAAGACCGGCATCAGCCTGCGACGTGCGAAAGCTCGTCCCGCATCGTCTTGATCACTTTCCGGTAATCGCCCGCGCCGAAGATGGCGGACCCGGCCACGAAAGTATCGGCACCCGCCGCGGCAATCTCGCGGATGTTGTCGATTTTTACCCCGCCATCGATCTCAAGGCGGATATCACGGCCGCTTTGTGCAATCAGTGCGCGCGCCGCACGCAGCTTAGCGAGACTCGAGTGAATGAACGATTGTCCACCGAAACCCGGATTGACCGACATGATCAGCACCATGTCGAGCTTGTCCATCACATACTCGAGATAATCGAGCGGCGTGGCCGGATTGAACACCAGCCCCGGCTTGCAACCGCTGTCGCGAATCAGTTGCAGACTGCGATCGATGTGTTCGCTCGCTTCGGGATGAAAGGTAATGTAACTGGCACCGGCCCTGGCAAAATCCCCGATCAGGCGATCCACCGGTTTCACCATCAGATGCACGTCGATCGGCGCCTTGACGCCGTATTTGCGCAACGCTTCGCAGACCACCGGCCCGATGGTGAGATTGGGCACGTAATGGTTGTCCATCACATCGAAATGCACCATATCGGCCCCGGCTGCCAGAACTGCATCCACTTCCTCGCCCAGGCGGGCAAAATCGGCAGACAGGATCGAAGGCGCAATGCGAAAATCGGTCATCGGTGTGCTCCGCGCAGCCAATCAAAGGCGCTACACTCTACCGCACGGCCGCCCGGCACGGCCAGCTTGCGCCGCCTTCCGGCGGCCTCCCATTCAGCCGGATTATCGGGGTCACCGTCATGGGCATTGCCATTACCTTGCATATCCTCGCGGTCGTCGTCTGGGTCGGCGGCATGTTCTTTGCCTATCTGGCATTGCGACCCGCGCTTGCCGACCACGATGTGCTGAATCGTGCCCGGATCTGGGCCGCGGTGTTCCGGCGCTTCTTTCCCTGGGTGTGGGCCAGCGTGGTGACCCTGCTGGTGACCGGCCTGTACATGATCCTGGTGAATCTCGGCGGCTTCGCGCAGGCACCCATGTTTGTGCACGTGATGATGGGGCTCGGGATCCTGATGATGCTGCTGTTTGCGCATGTGTTTTTCGCGCCTTACAAACGCCTGCGTCAGGCTGCCGCGGCCGACGACGAACCGGCGGCGAAAAAAAGCATGAATCAGATCCGCAAGCTGATCGCCGTCAACCTGTCGCTGGGTGTGATCGTGATCATTGTGGCCATGACCGGCACGTTTTCGTTTTTCAGCTGAAACCGCCTGCGCTATTTGATGCCGCGCGCCGACTTGATTTCGTCGTAGGCCGCGTTAATCTGCTGCACCTTTTCCTGGGCAAGCCTGATCATTTCTTCCGGCAGGCCCTTGGCCACGAGTTTGTCCGGATGATTCTGGGTCATCAGGCGGCGGTAGGTGCGCTTGATCGCCGCATCGTCCATGTCAGCCGTCACCCCCAGCGTTTTGTAGGCTTCGGCGAGTGTGTCCGGGCGCGGCTGCGCTGTGCGCTGGCCGCCACCGAACCCGTATTGCGCGCGCACCGACTCCGCATACATGTGCAGTTCCGCCTGCGAGATGTAAAGCATCACGCAGATGCGGTTGAAGATGGCCTGCTCGGCCGGGTGCAGTACGCCATCGGCGTAGGCGGCCTGCAGCTGAATCTGCAGGAACATGCGCAGCAACGCCGGTTGCCGGCCACATTCATCGCGCAACTGGTGCAGCACGGATTCGAGCGGAAAATCCGGCTGTTTTCCCTGGTTGAACAGCGCCATCGCGGCCCGCTGCTGATCCGGTGCCAGATTCATGTGCGCCATCACCGCGCGCGCGGCGCGAATCTCGTCTTCAGAAACCCGGCCGTCGGCTTTGGCGATATGCCCCATCACCGAAAAGGTCGCAGTAAAGAAGGCCGCCTGGGCCCGCTCCGAGCCGGCTGCGCCGGTGCCGGAGGTCTGAATCGCGACGCCTGACGACAGACTGTGGCCCAGTGCGGCACCCAGCAATGCGCCAAGCGGCCCGCCCAGCACCCAGCCCAGCGCGCCGCCGATAATCGTGCCCCACCAGCCCATGCGATTCCCCTGTCTGAAAAAGCTATTTTAACCGCTTGGGCGTTTCCGGCTGGACAGCCAAGCAGGTGTCGCGGAAGATATGCGCCCCCGAAGCCAATGTTTCAAGGACGCGCACCCATGCCCGCCCAGTCCGCTGCCGTTTTCGAGACCCACCTCAAGGATTTGAAGCTGATCCATCGCGGCAAGGTGCGCGACATCTATGATGCCGGCCCCGATCACATGCTTATCGTCACCAGCGACCGGCTCTCGGCGTTCGACGTGGTGCTGCCCGATCCGATTCCCGGCAAGGGCGCGGTACTGAATGCCATTTCGAAATTCTGGTTCGAGCGCACGACCCACATCCTGCCCAACCAGCTCACCGACATCGCCGTGTCCGATTTCGTGAAAGATCCGGCCGAACAGGCGCTGCTGGCGGATCGCGCCATCGTGGTGAAGAAACTCAAGGCGCTGCCGATCGAAGCGGTGGTGCGCGGTTACCTGATCGGCTCGGGCTGGAAGGAATATCAGCAGACCGGCGCCGTGTGCGGCATCGAACTGCCGAAAAACCTGCAACTCGCCGCCAAACTGCCGCAGCCGATCTTCACCCCCGCGACCAAGGCCCCCAAGGGTCAGCACGACGAAAACATCTCGTTCGACGAAACCTGCAAATTGCTGGGCCCAGCGCTGGCCGAGCAGGTCCGCGACAAGGCCATCCAGATTTACAATTTTGCCGCCGCGCATGCATTGAAACGCGGCATCATCATCGCCGACACCAAATTCGAATTCGGCCTCGACAAAAACAATCAACTCATTCTGATCGACGAAGTGCTGACACCGGATTCCTCGCGCTTCTGGCCAGCCGATACCTACCAGCCCGGCATCAGTCCGCCCTCCTTCGACAAACAGTACGTGCGCGATTATCTGGAAACGCTCGACTGGAACAAAAAGGCGCCCGGTCCGCATCTGCCTGCGGACATCATCGAAAAGACCGCGGAAAAATACCGGGAAGCCTACCGGCGCCTGACCGGCTGAGCCTTGCTCGCTGGATGAACGCCACGCGCAACACAGCGGCCGGACTGGCGCTTTTCCTGTGCTTTGCCGGTGTGAGCGTCAATGTCAAAGCGGCAGCATTGTGTCACACCGCGACGCCGCAAACCCTGATTGCGTGGTATCGACAAACGCATGCGCATCAACCGTTGCGTTACGATCCGGAAACCTCCGCAATCTATCACCCCA
>DASUXE010000046.1:0-6643 GCA_036378075.1 Gammaproteobacteria bacterium | reverse complement strand
ATGTCACGGCGGAAGAAGCGTCCCGGCCAGCGGATGCCGTCGGCAATGTGATACGCGCGTTGGCGTGCATCCTTGAGGGTATCGCCCAAAGCGGTGACGCATAACACGCGTCCGCCACTGGTAACGACCTGGCCGTCCTGTTCCGTGGTACCGGCGTGAAATACCTTGACGTAATTGTTGGGGAACGGCGGCAGGCCGAGAATGGCGTCGCCTTTGTGGTAGTCGCCCGGATAACCGCCGGCTGCCAGTACCACGCCCACGGCGAACCGCCGGTCCCATTCCGCCTTGACGGTATGCAATTCGCCGTTCAGCGCGGCTTCGCACAGGTCCACCAGATCCGATTCCAGCCGCATCATGATCGGCTGGGTTTCCGGATCACCGCTGCGGCAATTGAATTCAATCACGCGCGGGCTGCCGTCCGGCGCGATCATCAGGCCGGCGTACAGAAACCCGGTGTAGGGGGAAGCTTCCGCGGCCATCCCGCGCACGGTGGGAATAATGACGTCGCGCATCACCCGTTCGTGAATTTCCGGTGTGACCACCGGGGCCGGTGAATACGCGCCCATGCCGCCGGTATTCGGACCGGTATCGCCTTCACCGACACGCTTGTGATCCTGCGAGGTCGCCAGCGGCAGCACGTGTTCGCCATCGGCCATGACGATAAAACTTGCTTCTTCGCCTTCCAGATAATCCTCGATCACTACGCGGTGTCCGGCGTCGCCGAAGCGGTTGCCGGCCAGCATGTCGTTGACTGCGGCCTCCGCTTCGTCCACGGTCTGCGCCACCACCACACCCTTGCCGGCCGCCAACCCGTCGGCCTTGACCACGATCGGCGCACCGCATTCACGCACGTAGGCCAGCGCCGCGCGCAGGTCGGTGAAGGTGCGGTAGCCGGCGGTGGGAATATGATGCCGGGCCAGGAAATCCTTGGTGAAGGCCTTGGAACCTTCCAGTTGTGCAGCGGTGCGGCTGGGGCCGAAGCAGCGCAGGCCGGCCTGGGTAAATACATCGGTCACGCCCAGCACCAGAGGTTGTTCCGGGCCGACGACGGTCAGATCGATGCCCTGGCCGAGTGCAAAATCCAGCAAGCCACGGATATCATCGGCCGCGATCCGCAGATTGGTGCATTTTTTTTCGTGTGCGGTGCCGGCGTTGCCGGGAGCCACATAGATTGTGTCCACGCGCGGTGACTGAGCCAGCTTCCAGGCCAACGCATGTTCGCGTCCGCCGCCGCCGATGACCAGAATCTTCATACCACGAATCCCCGGAACTGAAATTTCAAGCCGCTATGTTACGGATTTACACCGCGCCTGTCCCCGCAAATTGCAATGTGTGTCGGCGCTTTTGACAGCAGCCCCCGGTCTTCAGTCACACTACCGGCATGAGCAAACCTGATTCCAGTGGAGCGGCGGGGCCGCGTCACGGCGTGGCACGCATCCTGTCAAAGCGCGGGCTGTGTTCGCGCACCCAAGCTGCGGCCTGGGTCAGGGCTGGACGGGTGCGGGTCAACGGCCGGGTGGTACGCGATCCCGAACACCCGGTGCAGGCTGGCCGTGACCGGGTCGAGGTGGATGGCGCGGAAGCACAATCCGGTGAACGGATCTGTCTGATGCTGAACAAGCCGCGCGGACTGGTCACGACGGCGCGCGATGAACAGGGCCGCGACACCGTGTACCGCTGTTTCGATGGTGCAGCGTTGCCGTGGATTGCGCCGGTCGGGCGCCTCGATCGCGCCAGCGAGGGCCTGCTGCTGTTCAGCAACGACCCGGAATGGTCGGCACGGGTGACCGGTCCCGCCCGTATCGAAAAGATCTATCGCGTGCAGATCAACTGCATTCCGGATGCTGTGCAACTGGCGCGGTTGCAGAACGGCATCGAGGACAACGGCGAGATGTTGAAGGCGGCATCGGTGCGGCTGCTGCGTCAGGGTGGGCGCAATGCCTGGCTGGAAATTAGTCTGGAACAGGGCCGCAACCGGCAGATCCGCCGCATGTTAAGCGCGCTGGACATCGGCGTGCTGCGTTTGATCCGTATCGCCATCGGGCCACTTGCACTGGGCGATCTCGGCAAAGGGCAATGGCGCTATCTGAACGAAGGAGAAATAAGAGCTTTGGTTGGAGATTGATGCGAACGCAGTGATCCGGTGTCAGTGTTTGAAGTGGCGCATGCCGGTAAACACCATCGCAATCCCGTGTTCATCCGCCGCCGCGATCACTTCCTTGTCGCGCATCGACCCCCCCGGCTGAATGATGGCGCTGATGCCGGCTTCGGCGGCGATATCGACACTGTCGCGGAACGGGAAGAATGCATCCGAGGCCATAACCGAACCGCGCACCTCGAGTCCCGCTTCTTCGGCTTTGAGTGCAGCAATCTTCGCACTCATGATGCGGCTGGGCTGGCCGGCGCCGATGCCGATGGTGCGATTATTCCGCGCATACACAATGGCGTTGGATTTCACGTATTTCACTACGCTCCAGGCGAACAGCAGATCAGTGATCTGTGCCTCCGTGGGTTGTTTGCGGGTGACGATTTTCAGGTCGGCGCGTGTGATGCGGCCGTGGTCGGCATCCTGCAGCAGCAAGCCGCCACTGATGCGTTTGTAATCGAAGGGCGCATCGGCGGTATTGAAAGCGCCGGTCACCAACGCGCGCACATTGGGTTTGGCCGACAGTATTTTCAGCACGGCGGCGGGAATTTCCGGCGCAATGATCACTTCCACGAACTGGTTGGCAAGAATTTTTGCCGCGGTGGCTTCGTCGAGGGTACGGTTGAACGCGATGATGCCGCCGAATGCGGAACTGGTGTCGGTGGCGTAGGCGTGTTCGTAGGCGTGCAGCAAATTTGCGCCCAGCGCCACGCCGCACGGATTGGCGTGTTTCACGATCACACAGGCCGGCGTGTCGAAGGCGCGCACGCAGACGAGTGCGGCGTCTGCATCGGCCAGATTGTTGTAACTGAGTTCCTTGCCTTGTAACTGCCTGGCGCCGGCGAGCGTGCCGTCGAGGTTGCCACGCTCGGCATAGAGCGCAGCGCGCTGGTGCGGATTTTCGCCGTAACGCAGCTCGGCCTGTTTGCGGAATTGCGTCGTGTAGAAATCCGGGAAAGCGGATGCCGTGCCGTCGCTGGCGCGTGCCGACAGATAGTTGGCGATCGCACCGTCGTAGGCGGCGGTATGCGCAAACGCCTTGGTGGCGAGCATATAGCGGGTGGCGGAATTGACTTCGCCGTGGGCGCGCAGCTGCTCGCCGAGCTGTGCATAGTCGGCGGGATCGACCACCACCGCGACATGCGCATGATTCTTGGCGGCGGCGCGCAGCATCGCCGGACCGCCGATGTCGATATTCTCGATCGCGTCCTCGAAACTGCAGTCCGGTTTGGCGACGGTAGCCTCGAACGGATAAAGGTTTACCACCAGCAGGTCGATCGGCGCGATACCGTGTTCGCGCATCACCGCGTCGTCTTCGCCGCGCCGGCCTAGCAGACCGCCGTGGATTTTGGGATGCAGGGTCTTGACGCGCCCGGCCATGATTTCCGGGAAACCGGTATGCGCGGAAACTTCGGTAACGGGAATGCCCGCTTCACGCAGTGCGTTTGCGGTACCGCCCGTGGACAGCAATTCGATGTTCAGTTCGTGCAGGGTACGCGCGAAATCCAGCAGGCCCGATTTGTCTGAAACACTTAGTAACGCGCGTCGAATCGGCACAGTTTTTCCTTGGGAATGATTGACTGGTATGTCCGGTCGCGCCAGCTGTCGAATATGGCGGCCGGACGGCACCGGTTGCCCGTAGGCAACCGGTACGCTCAGGTATTGATGTTGTACTGGCGCAGTTTCTTGCGCAGCGTGCTGCGGTTCAGACCGAGGATGGCGGCCGCCCGGGACTGATTGCCACGGGTATAGTCCATCAGGGTCCGCAGCAGCGGCGGCTCGATCTCGCCCAGCACGAATTCGTAAAGTTCGGACGGATCGTGACCGTCCAGATCCGCGAAATAGCGGCGCAGGGTTTTTTCGGCGTAGTCACGCAGCGAGTGGCTGGTGCCGACCCGGTCTCCGTCCACCACTTCCAGTATCCGCTGGGTCGCGGTTCTGTTCGTCATGCTGCCAACTCCCTGATGTTGTTATCGTGTTCCGCAAAGAAGTCGCGGATCAATCGTTGTTGTTCGTGCGCGGTTTCCACTCTCACCACCTGGTTGCGCAACACTGCCGCGGCCGGCCGCGTTTTCAGGTACCAGGTAATGTGCTTGCGGGCCACGCGTACCCCGGTGTGTTCACCGTAAAACGCGTACAGATTGTCGAGATGGCCCAGCATGATGTCGCGGATTTCGTCCTCTTGCGGTGCCGGCAAGGTCTGTCCGGTCGCCAGGAAGTGTTCTATTTCGCGGAAGATCCAGGGCCGCCCCTGGGCGGCACGTCCGATCATCACTGCGTCGGCGCCGGTGTGTTCCAGCACCTGGCGTGCCCGTTCCGGGGTCGACACATCGCCGTTTGCGAGTACCGGAATCGTCACCGCCGCCTTGATGGCGCGGATGGTGTCGAATTCGGCTTCACCCTCGTACAAATCGGCGCGGGTGCGGCCATGAACCGCGAGCGCCTGAATGCCGGCCTGTTCCGCAAACTGCGCAATGCGCACGCCATTTTTGTGCTCGCGATCCCAACCGGTGCGGATCTTGAGCGTGACCGGTACCTCCACTGCCTGGACCACCGCGTCTAGAATCTGTCTAACCAGTTCCTCGTCCTGCAACAGCGCGGACCCCGCGGCCTTGTTGCAGACTTTCTTGGCCGGACATCCCATGTTGATGTCGATGATCTGCGCGCCTTCCGCGACGTTATAGCGCGCGGCCTCGGCCATCATCTCCGGCTCCGCGCCCGCGATCTGCACAATCCGCGGCTCGACTTCGCCTTCATGGTCCATGCGGCGCCGGGTCTTGGCGGTATCGCGCAACTCGCTGCGCGAGGTCACCATCTCCGAAACCGCCATGCCGGCGCCAAGCTGCTTGCACAACTGGCGGAAGGGCCGGTCAGTCACCCCTGCCATGGGCGCCAGCACCAGATTATTGCGAAGCGAATAGGGACCTATACGCATAATGCGCTGGCGTTGACGCTAGTCAGGAACAGGTCGGAAATGATAGCTGCAATCGGCGCGGAGTCAAACTTGCAATTCTTGATCAACGGGGTTACACGCCGATGACACTAATCTGTTAACTGGAGTGAATCGGTCACGCTTGCATGCGGTTCATTCGTGATCGTGGTTGCTCGCGCAGACCCGGCCGCTGGCGAGATCCAGGCAGGCGCTGACAGCAAACCCCACCGCGTCCGGCCCGGGATCGACCACATCGATGCGAAACCGTGCGGCGGTCCCTGGTGCGGGCAGGGTCGAAACCTGTGGCGCGGGCAGGTATTGCGCCGGCTCGAAATCACGCAGCCGCAACGCATCGCCGTGGCGGTCGGTGAGTTCCACGCGCAGCAGCGGCCAGGCCTGTGAAAACTCCGCGGTATTGACCAGATTGCCGGTAATCGAGAGTCCGCCCGGTGCATCGGGGTCGGAGGTGACATTGGTGTTGCTGATCTGCCAGGCGTCTATCGCCTGCGCTGGCGCCAATGGATGTCCCAGCAATGCATACACCGCGCTCAAGGACGGTCCGATGACCAGATTCCGGCTCAGGCTCTGCCGGTTGGCATTGATCCACTGGCCAGCGAGCAGCAGAGCAAGCAGCACACTGCCGATGCTCCACCACATGCGATGATGTTGGCGATGCGGATGCGCAAGCAGATGGTCATGAGGCGGCAGTTCCGCATCGGTCAGCTGCCTGGCATCCGTTTCCGGGGCCGCTTCGAGGTTGCCGAGTTCCTCGGCCAGCACATCGCTGTCATCCGGCGCGTGTTCCAGGTCCGGCAGCACGTCAGGCGATTCATTCCCCGTGTCCAGATCGCCGAACAAATCATCAATGTGCGGCTCAATGCGACCGTTATCCGCGTCGGCCAGCAAGTCGTCGGTGTCGCCGAGCGGGTTGTCGGATTCAATTTCAGGTGACCCGGGTTCAGTATCAGGTGCGGGCAACGGCTGGGTGGCTTGGGGGTTCGCGGCCTCGTCCTCCGGCAGCGACCACGGCGTGCCGTCGTCGCCCTGCAAATGCACGAAGGCGTCGAATACTTCGCCGCAGCGTCCGCAACGCACCCGGCCCTCGGCACGGCGCAGTTGATCGGACGTCAGGCGGAAGCGGGTACCGCATTCGGTGCACGTGGTCAGCATTCAGTCCTGCTCCCGGCGGCGCGCATCGATGCGCAGCCACTCGTTGCGTGGGGTCACGCCCGTAATCTCGAACCAGGGCGCATAGGCGTCCCGGATTTCCTGTTCCTGGGAGGCGAGGATACCGGACAATGCGATCTGTCCGCCTGCCTTGACCAGATCAGCCAGCCGTGCCGCCAATGACGACAACGGACCAGCCAGAATGTTGGCCACCAGGATGTCAGCCTTGACCGCCGGTAATGTGTCCGGGGCATACACCTCGATTGCCCCCCCGACGCCATTGCGCCCGGCATTGTCGCGTGTGGCGACCAGTGCCTGCGGGTCGTTGTCCACCGCCCACACCCGTCGCGCGCCCAGTCGGGCGGCGGCAATGGCCAGCACCCCGGAGCCGCAGCCAT
>DASUXE010000045.1:0-5195 GCA_036378075.1 Gammaproteobacteria bacterium | reverse complement strand
ACATGCCTGTGATCCAGGCAATACTCCAGCCACTTGTTGAGCATGATGTTCAGCGACCAGCGCCGGTCCAGCTCACTGGACGCAGGCAACAACAGGCCACGCAGCGCCTGGTGGCGCGGCTGTTCGCAGCAACTCAGGGCTTCCGCGAGACGTGCATCGTGATAGACGCGCAACAGCAGATTCGGATCGCACTCGATACCCTCTGCGGATTCAAACTGGTAGGTCATGTACAGGGACGTCGTGTAGCGGCAACGCTCGGCCCGCGTCACGTGCAGACTCAGGTCGGTGGCACTTGAAGACAGCGTCGACGGCGGCAGAGACGATACATTCCCCAGCAACTGCCGCAAACGCGCATGATTGCTCTCATACAACGCCATCAACCCGGCAAAACTGCGGGGTTTTACCAGCCGAATTCGGTGCCTGACAGTTTCGATGAACATGGCTCGACTATATCATAGGCAGTCAAACTGGCAGACTTGGCAAACAGGCCGCAATAGAGGCATGATGATGGTTCTCACCGTCCCCACCCGACCCTTCCCGGACCAGAAACCCGGCACCGCCGGATTGCGCAAACCGGTCAGCGTATTCGCGCAGGCGCATTACCTGGAAAACTTCCTGCAAGCGGTGTTTGATACCTGCCCGGAACTCAAGGGCGGCACCTTGGTGATCGGCGGCGACGGCCGCTATTACAACCGCGAAGCCATCGCCATCCTGCTGCGCATGGCGGCTGCCAACGGTGTCGACAAAACCCTGGTGGGGCGAGACGGACTGCTGTCGACGCCCGCCGCTTCACTGCTGATTCAGCAAAGCGGCGCTCAGGGTGGTTTCATTCTCACTGCCAGCCACAACCCCGGTGGACCCGACGGCGACTTCGGCGTGAAGTTCAACACCGGCAACGGCGGGCAGGCGTCTGAAACCCTGACTGACCGCTTTTACGCCCGTACCCGTGAAATTGACCGCTACCTGATTCTGGAAGACAGCAAGCAAATCGCGCTCGACCGCGTCGGAAAACACCAGCTCGGTGACATGCAGATCGAAATTGTCGATCCGGTTGCCGGCTATGCGGATACGCTCGAACAACTGTTTGATTTCGAGCAAATTCGTGCCTTGTTGCACGATCCGGCTTTCAACATGCGCTTTGATGCCCTGCACGCGGTCACCGGACCCTACGCCCTGGAACTGTTTGAAAAGCGTCTCGGCGCCCGGCCCGGCAGCGTGATCAACGCCATCCCCTTGCCGGATTTTGGCGGTGGTCATCCCGATCCGAATCCGCATGACGCTGCAGCATTCGTAAAGCTGTTCATGACCGACGACGCGCCAGAATTTGGCGCGGCTTCGGATGGCGACGGCGACCGCAACATGATTCTGGGACGCGGCGTCGTGGTTTCGCCCGGCGACAGCCTTGCCGTCATGACGGCCAACGCGCATCTGATTCCCGCCTACCGCGACGGTTTGGCCGGCGTGGCGCGCTCCATGCCCACCAGCCATGCAGTCGATCGCGTTGCCAGAAAACTCGGCATCCCCTGTTACGAAACGCCCACCGGCTGGCGTTTTTTCTGCAACCTGCTCGACGCCGGCAAAGTCACGCTCTGCGGCGAGGAAAGTTTCGGCACCAGCAGCAATCATGCGCGCGAGAAAGACGGTTTGTGGGCGGTGTTGTTCTGGTTGAACCTGCTGGCCGCGCGCCGGCAATCCGTGCAGGAAATACTCACCGGGCACTGGCAACAGTACGGTCGCGATTTCTTCCAGCGCGAGGATTACTTCATCGCCGATGCCGATGCGGCACGCACGGCGATCAAAGCGCTGGGCAAGCGGCTGCCGGCGTTGACTGGTACTCAAGTCAATGGATTTAAAATTCAGACTGCGGACAGCTTCAGTTATCGCGACCCGGTGGACGGCAGCGAAAGCCGCGATCAGGGTTTGCGGGTTACGACCGCAGACGGCGGCCGGATTGTGTACCGGCTATCGGGGACAGGAACCCGGGGGGCGACGTTGCGGGTGTACCTGGAACGCCATGAACCGGATCCCGCTAAGCAGTCGCTCGCAACATCAGTGGCGTTGGCGGAATTATCAAGTGTGGCGCGCAGGGTCGCACAACTGGACGCACTCGGACTTGAGCGCCCCGATAGCATTACCTAGCGATTTCTGCAGGCGACCAGCGCTGCTCGCGCCGCGCAATCCGTTCCTGCTTCGATTCAGCGCCGTAATACATCGGCTCGGCAACCGGAATATCTGCCGGCACTGGGTCCAGCGCATTCACGTTGACGATGCCGTACTTGCCTTTGGGGGTATCGATCAGTGCGCCGATATAAACGCCGCAGCGGCTGCAAACCAGAAAATCGGTGACGCTCTGGCCAAACCGGTACAGACCGGGCAATCTGGGCTCCCGAACTGAAAACCTGACATTGCCGTCAGGATCAGAGGTGGTGCGGGCGCCATGCGCGCGGCAGAAACTGCACTGACAGGCCCGTATGCTCCATTCCGGCACAATCAAGGCCGTGCAGTAGCTGAATCCGATTGCACCACAATGGCAACCTCCGACGTTCTCCTGCATTCCGTCCGCCATCGCCGTGGCGCCGCCTAAAACCGCCGCTTGATTCCGGTCTCGTGCAGAATCCGGGTCGCAATCTCCTCGATCGAGGGATGCGTGGTGTTCATGTGCGGCACCCCTGCGGCATGGAAGATCCCCTCCGCCTGCTGCACCTCGTAGCGCACCTGATCGGAAGAGGCATAGCGGCTGTCCGGCCGCCGCTGATGCCGGATCTGCTGCAGGCGTTTCGGTTCGATCGTGAGCCCATAGATCTTGCCGCGATACGGCATCAACACATCCGGCAGCCGGCCACGCGCCAGGTCTTCGTCCGTGAGCGGGTAATTCGCGGCGTGGATACCGAACTGGAGGGCCAGATACAGGCAGGTCGGGGTCTTGCCGGACCGCGATACGCCTACCAGTATCACGTCGGCCTCCGGGTAATGCTTGGTGGTGATCCCGTCATCGTTGGCCAGCACGAAATTCACCGCTTCGATACGCTCGATATAGGCGGCGTTGTCGGCCGAGGCGTGGGCCCGGCCCACGGTATGTGACGATTTGATGCCCAGCTCCCGCTCCAGCGGGCCGATGAAGGTGTCGAAGAAATCCAGGTACAGGGCTTCGCTGTGCTGGATAATGACGCGAACGTCGTCGTTGACGATGGTGCTGAAGACAATGGGACGGACGCTGTCCTCGGCGCCCGCGGCGTTGATACGGCTCACCGCCTCATTGGCCTTGTCCACGCTGGCGATGAACGGCAGGGTGACCTGCCTGACCCCGGCCCCGTTGAACTGGCTCATGAGGCTCCGGCCCAGGGCTTCGGCGGTGATGCCAGTGCGGTCGGAGACGAAGAATACGGTTCTTTGTTTTTCCATGCTCGTGCTATCTGAGATAATGGCCGCCCCGCCCGGACGGTGGCCAAGTATAACCTTTGATATCCCCTCCTCACCCGCAAGGACAGGTTAATGGATCAGCGCTACGTAATCGGTTTCGAACAGCTCGGCATGGGCGATGTGGACAAGGTCGGCGGCAAGAACGCCTCGCTGGGCGAGATGATCAGTCACCTGACCCGCCTCGGTGTCTCGGTACCGGGCGGCTTCGCCACCACCGCCGATGCCTACCGCGAATTCCTCGCCCATGAAAAGCTCGCCGAGCGCATTGCCCGCGAACTGGCCAGTCTCGACATCGAGGACGTGGATGCGCTGGCGGTGAGCGGCGCCCGTATCCGCCAGTGGATCGGCGAAGTTCCCTTCCCTCCGGCACTGGAACAGGCCATCCGCGAGGCCTACGCCGCCCTGGTCAAACAATCCGGCAAGGAGATCTCGGTGGCGGTACGCTCTTCGGCAACCGCGGAGGATCTGCCGGACGCATCATTCGCGGGTCAGCAGGAAACCTTCCTCAATGTGCGCGGTATCGACAATGTGCTGCATGCGGTGAGAGACGTCTTCGCGTCATTGTTCAATGACCGTGCGATCGCTTACCGGGTGCATCACGGTTTCGAGCATGCTGATGTCGCGCTGTCAGCCGGCATCCAGCGCATGGCGCGCAGCGATCTCGGCGCCTCTGGGGTGATGTTCACGCTCGATACCGAATCCGGTTTCGACCGCGCGGTATTCATCACTGCTTCCTATGGTTTAGGCGAGACCGTGGTACAGGGTGCGGTGAACCCGGACGAATTCTACGTGTACAAGCCGGCGCTGGCCGCCGGCAAGTTTCCGATCGTGCGCCGCAATCTCGGCAGCAAGGCGATCATGATGATCTATGCCGAAGAAACCGGGCACGGCAAATCGGTGAAAACCGTCGACGTTCACGCCGAGGCCCGTCAGCGCTTCTGCATCACCGATCAGGACGTGATCGAGCTCGCCAAACAGGCGGTCATCATCGAACAGCACTACCAGCGTCCGATGGATATCGAATGGGCCAAGGACGGTGCCGACGGCAAGCTGTACATTCTTCAGGCACGTCCCGAGACGGTAAAGAGCCGCACCCAGAGCATCGAACGCTACAGCCTCAAGCAGCGCGCCGCGGTGCTGGCGGAAGGTCGCAGCATCGGCCAGAAGATCGGCGCGGGACATGCCAAGGTGATCGATTCCATCAAGGAAATGAACCGCATCCTGCCCGGCGATGTGCTGGTGACCGACATGACCGATCCCGATTGGGAACCGATCATGAAGCGGGCTGCGGCGATCGTGACCAATCGCGGCGGGCGCACCTGTCATGCCGCCATCATCGCACGCGAACTCGGCATTCCTGCCGTGGTCGGCTGCGGCGATGCGACCCGCAAAATCAAGGACGATCAGCCGGTGACGGTATCCTGTGCCGAAGGCGATACCGGCTACATCTACAGCGGCAAGCTGGAATTCGAACGCCGCGAAATCAATCTGCAGAAGATGCCGGAAGCGCCGCTCAAGATCATGATGAACGTGGGCAATCCGGATCGTGCCTTCGACTTCGCCGGCATTCCTCACAAGGGTGTGGGACTTGCACGCCTGGAATTTATCATTAACCGCATGATCGGCGTGCATCCGAAAGCACTGCTCAACTTCGAGCGGCAACCCGCCGACATCAAGCAGGCGATCCGCGAACGCATGGCAGGCTACACCGATCCAGTCAGTTTCTATGTGGACCGGCTGGCCGAAGGCATCGCCACCATCGCCGCGGCGTTTGC
>DASUXE010000044.1:0-3266 GCA_036378075.1 Gammaproteobacteria bacterium | reverse complement strand
GTGCTTTGGTCATGCGCAGCTGACTGACGCTGGCAGTCATGACGTTGGCAATGACTTGCGGACGGTTCAGCACCTCCAGAATGGCGTCCGGCGCATGGCCCAAGCCGAGCATGCCGTAGCCACCGGAATCGTGCACCACCGCGCCCTTGGAGGTCACGATCCAGGGACCGCGGGCGGCGAGGGGCACGTATGGATTGACGACATCGTCGGCGTAGAAATTGACGAAATCCTGCTGGATGCGGTGCACCAGATCCATTTCGTCGAGTGCCAGCAATTCGCCAAACTGCTGGCGGAGTTCGCGATGGGCGGCGACGGCTTCCTCGACTGCCTGCTGCAGTTTCGGATCACGGCCGGCGAACCGCTCGATGACATCGTCGGCGAGTCCGGTGGTAACGGCCTTGCCGCCAAAGGAACGAAGTTCATTCAAGAGTGCGATGACGTTCATAACAATACCCATCAATTCTGAAAAATAATGAGCCCCGCCGACCTGGCGTTATTCTCGGTGTTATTCGGGAAGCTCCGCGATTTTCCGGGACCGGCAACCCGTGTTGAAACAGGCCTGATCCGCGTATTTGTCCGTTTTCGAGCGGGAAAGACTAGCATATCCGGGGAAACGCGGGTAGCTCAGCCGGTCCCGGCGGGTAGCCCTCAAGAGTGCCCGATCCGCGGCCCGGATGGGGATTGATTCAGCTAATTACCGGATTCATCCCCGTCATGGCTGGCTGCCGCATCGGCCGGCGAGCCGGATTCGGCGCGTTTTTCCAGTAATTCATGAATGTACTTGCGCATTGCGACCGGGGCACGATCGAGTGCCGAGTGGCCTTCCTTGTCTTTCAAATGCGGGTCCGCACCGCGTTGTATCAGACGCATGACGCGGTCGCGATTGGCCGCGGTAAAGCGTTCCGCGGCAACCATCAACGCGCTGGTGCCGTTTTCTTCGGTGACCAGATCCACCGGCCAGCCGGCATCCAGGAGCGCTTCAAACTGTTCGACCGCCTGCCGGCCAGTTGTGCTGACCAATTCAACCAGGAACCGGTCACGCCCCCCGTAAGGTGCGCCGATGTCGAAATCGTTGACGATCGCCATGGACAACAGGGTGACATTGGTCAGCAGCTTGTCGGTTAACGCACGTCCGTTCTGGCCGCGCAGCAGATTGTTGGCAACCTTGCGCGATTCGGCATCTCCCGCCAGACACAATGTCGCGAGACGCAACTTCTGCCGTTCCAGATTGGTGTCGCGAATTGCAGCGGGATCGAAATCACGAGCAGTCATTGAAGGTTCCTGTCGTTACCGGGGCAGGTATCACGTCCACGGTTTCCATTCACGGGGCGCCATCATGGCGGCGCGGCCTGCTTCCCAAGGCGGATTATATCCTGCATCCGCCCGCCGGTATCCCGGCGCCGGCTTGGCGATCCGGACAGCGTCTGTCTATCCTTCGGAGCCGCTGCCGGCCCGCTGGAACTCTGCCCACCGCTGGCTGTCCCAAGGATTCACGGTCTGCATCGCAAGGCAGATCCCGCGGTGCCGGAAAAGGGAAATTTGGGTCAAGGTGCGAATTTGCTCATAATATTGCCCGCTTGCGGCGCCAGCTGTTGATTTGCAGTGGACTGCAAGCCGGGAAAGCATCACATTAACAACATACGGTGTGGGCAAGGATTTCCCCGCTATTACAAGACATCATGACTGACTCTCTCGCTTTAAAAGCCATCGATCTGCTGCTCGACATGATCTGTATTGTCGACGTCGACGGCCGTTATGTATTTGTCAGCCCCGCCTGCGAGCAGATACTCGGCTATACAGCCGATGAACTACTGGGCCGGAACATGATTGAGTTTGTGCACCCGGAAGATCGCGAACGGACCCTGAATGCGGCGTCGGAAATCATGTCAGGAACCCCTGCGTTTCATCTGGAAAACCGTTACGTGCGCAAGGATGGCCGGATCGTCGACATCATGTGGACTGCCCGCTGGTGGGAAACCGACAAGGTCCGGGTGGCGGTTGCGCGGGATATAACAGCACTGAAACGTGCTGAGCGTCAGCAGCGCGCGATCTATCGGATTGCCGAGGCGGGATATAAGGCTAACAGCCTGTCGGTGTTGTACCAGCATGTTCATCGCATCATCGGCGACCTGTTCCCGGCGGACGGTTTTTCCATCGCTCTCCATGATCGTTTGACCAATACCATGAATTTCCCATACATCTCCGGTTCCGCCACGCTGGCGCTTGAGTCGCAGGTGCTGGGTGCTGGCGCGCCGATCGAGGAAGTCATCCGGTCCGGGGAAGCCGTGCTGGCGGGTTTCCGGCACAGCGCGACGACAACCGACGGCGATGCAGCAGCTAATGCAAATATCGGCAGTTGGCTGGGTGCGGCGCTGATTTCGCAAACCGGCGTTATGGGTGCCATGGTGCTGCAGCTGAATCCCGGGTCGGGCACTTATACCGAAGACGACAAACAGTTGCTGCAATCCATTTCCAATCAGGTGACCACTGCGATTGAACGCAAACAACTTGAGGCGGAGTTGCATCACATGGCGCGCTACGATTCGCTCACCGATTTACCCAATCGTATCGTTTTCATGGACCGTCTGGATGTGGCAATCCGGCGTTCGGAACGCGAAACCGAGTATCTTGCGCTGCTCTATATAGATTTCGACGAATTCAAGTCCATCAATGATACCTATGGCCATGAAATCGGCGATCTCCTGCTGCAGGAAGTCGCGCGGCGACTCGTAGGGGCGGTACGCAAATCGGATACCGTTTGCCGTATCGGCGGAGATGAATTCACCATCCTGCTGAACAACATACATGGTCCCGAATGTGCAGACATTGTTGTAAACAAGATTCATGCAGTTATCGATCAGCCATTTGATCTGAATGGTGTGACTCTCAAGACTTCAGCCAGCATCGGTGTCGCGATGTATCCAGAAGATGGCAGGGACAGGGATCAGCTGATTCGTCACGCCGATGCCGGGATGTACAAGGCCAAGCGCAGTCGAAGTGCGGCGGGATGACGCGCCGGTTGGCTCGTCACCCTGGCGCGCGATGCAGCGCCAGGGTGAGCGTGAAAAAACCTTCTAATTAATCCCTGCAGTCGCCGACGTTTTGCAGGCAAGCATTGCATTCGATTGCAGCTTGCCGGCAAATACCGGACCGATGTTGTAGGGGAAGCTTTCCGTAACGTGATAGTGATAGCCGCGGCCGTCGTGGAGATCATGCCCGTTGTGAACGTCCAGGTGTTCGCCTCCGGCAGCAGCGCAGGTGCTGTC
>DASUXE010000043.1:0-4087 GCA_036378075.1 Gammaproteobacteria bacterium | reverse complement strand
TTGCACGGCACGGGCATCGAGATTGTTTCTCCCCGATTCCTGAACCTGAGGGAACTTGCCGGCGACCGTATGTTCATTCCGGAGCGTGCATCCACGGCGACCGGCATCCAGGCAAACAGGATCGCGCCGGAGGACATCGTATTCGACAAGGCGGAACAGGCAGAAAACATCGAACGTATGCGCGAACGGCTGGCGGCGTTGAACAAGTCAATACAGGAACTGGACGGCAAGATCGAGACAGCCGAAACGCCGCAGCAGAAGGAATCGCTGCAGAATGACAGGCAACGCATGGCATCACAGCTGGAAAGACTGGATCAGCTGATTCGCAGAGCCGATGAGTCGCGACGCGATAATTAGGGACAGGGCTGCGGCAAACCCGAACCGTGTCCGCTCAGATCACTTTGCATTTGCCAATGCTCCGTCCTGATCAGCGTCGAGTACGGTGTGCGCGACGTTGTCCATGGTGTCGATGTTGCCGATCAGTTTTGCCGGCAGCCGCGGCCAGGCCGACAACAAGGCCATGATCAGGGTCGCACAATAGGGAACTGACTGGATCAGCAGCACCACGATCCAGATCGAGAGATCGCGCGTGGACGTGCCGGCCACTGCATATACGCTCCACGCCGACAGCCACAGTCCCAGCATGATCAATGCTTCTTCGCGGCTTTCCACCAGCGCGCGCAACCAGGCATGGCTTGAAGTCTGTTTGGGGGTGCGGAAGAAAGGCTTGCTGCGCGTCACAAAGCCGCTTACCACGGCGATGCCGATGGTATGGGTGAGCGCCAGTCCCGCCAGTGCCGCCGCCAGGGTTTGACGCAGATTGGCGCCGACCCGGGTGCGATACAGATGCACGAGTTTGGCAATCTTGAACGTGAACAGGGTCAGCGGCAGCGCGGAGAAGATCATCAAGGGTGGATCGATCTTTTGCGGGTAGTTGATCATGGCCAGCGACCACGACATTGCTGCAATATTGAACAGCAGATTCAGGCCATCCGCGAGCCACGGCAGCCAGCCGGCCAGGAAGTGATAGCGCTGCCCGGGTGTCAGCGGGCTGTTGAACCCGAACAACTGGTCGGCATGGTGCTTGAGAATCTGGATGGCACCGTAGGCCCAGCGAAAGCGCTGTTTCTTGTAATCAAGAAACGTGTCCGGCATCAAACCGCGGCCGTAGCTTCTGGGGATGTACGCGGCCTCGAGGCCGGATTCGAATACCCGCAGTCCGAGTTCTGCATCTTCGGTAATCGACCACTCCGCCCAGCCACTGACCTGCGCCAGTACCGAGCGCCGGATCATGGTCATGGTGCCGTGCTGAATGATGGCGTTGCGCTCGTTGCGCGTGATCATGCCGATATAGAAGAAGCCGCGGTATTCCGCGTAACACATCGCCTTGAAGGCGTTTTCCTCGCCGTCGCGATAATCCTGCGGTGCCTGCACGATTGCGATATTCGATTCGTTGAACAAGGGCACCAGATCACGCAGCCAGCGACGTTCCACTTCGTAATCGCTGTCGATCACCGCGATCACTTCCGCTTCTGCAGCGGTGTTTCTCAATGCAAAATTGAGTGCGCCGGCCTTGAAGCCGGCGAGCGGCGCGACATGGAAAAACCGGAACCGCGAACCCAGTTTCTCGCAATGCGCCGCCACCGGACGCCAGGTCTGTTCGTCGGGCGTGTTGTTATCGATTACCAGTACTTCATATTTCGGGTAGTCGAGTGCCGCGAGCGCGTCGAGCGTCCGTATCAGCATGTCCGGCGGCTCGTTGTAGGCAGGCACGTGGATCGAAACCAGCGGCAATGCCGGATCGTCCATCACAACCGGTTCGAACTGGCGACGCCGCATTGTGATCCAGTGCGCTTCAGCCCACTCATGCGCTTCGGTCAGCAGCACGATGGTTACCCCGATCATGCCGACGAAAAGGAATATTCCCACCACCACGCTGGTCAGGGTCAGATATTGCTGTGAATAATCGTAGATCACCCACACCATGATGGTGGTGACGGCGTACACGATCACAGCCAGAAAACTGCGACCGCGTTTTTTCAGCGTATGGCTGTCCCAATAGAGCAAGGTCAGCAGCAACGCGGCGATTACGATTGAAATCGCAGCCAGCAGACGCCATTCGGGAATCCGCACGATGGGCGTGGTAAACGCGAACTTGGGTTCGCGGTCAACGTTCCATACCCCCCAGTACGCGCCTACTGCGCCCTCAGTCTGTTCTTTCCACGGCTGGTCGAATGCCTCCATGACGTAGTACGTCCAATGCTGCTGGTCGGCATAATCGAGGAAGCGCCGCAGGAACATGGCTTCATTGGAGGTCGAGGCAACGGCCTGTCCGCGGGTGCGGCCGTCGCTTGGCCAACCGACTTCAGCGATGACAATGGGTTTGCCGGGATAGGCTTTCTGCAGGTCACGCATGCGCTGCGCAATATAATCCACCGCGACGTCCGCATTCACACCTTCCCAGAATGGAAGCATGTGGACCGCCAGAAAGTCCACGTGCTTGACCAGCTCGGGGTGCTGTATCCATGTGTACCAGGGTTCGGCAGTGGAAACCGGTTGATGGATTTCCGACCGCACCTGATCCAGGTAAGCGCCGAGTTCGTACACGGGCACCTGATTGCGCAGTATGGTTTCGTTGCCGACGATCACGCGCACCACATTGGTGTGGTGCCAGGCGATGTGGATGGCACGCTTGATCTGTTCGGCATTGCGGGCCTGATCCTGATCGATCCATACCCCGAGCGCGACATTGATGCTGTGTTTGTCCGCCAACATCGGAATGTCGCCGAGCGCACCTTCCACGGAATAGGTGCGCACTGCGTTGGTTTTGCCTGACAGCAGTTTGAGATCGCTGTCGATCTCGGCATCGGTTGGCAACTGATCCTTGACCGCGTTTTCATTGGCCCGGTACGGCGAGAACGCGAAGCCCTGGATGCGTGCCGGCCACGGCGGTTCATGTTCCGGCTGATTGAAGAACGCCCATACGCTTACCGTCAGGGCGGCGGCAGCGATGGCTATGAAGAGGCTCGATTTACCCACCGGCTAGTGTGGATGCAAGGCAAGCAGGGTCGCCGTCGGCGGGCGCACCCCGCGCCAGATCAGAAACGATTCGGCAGCCTGCTCGACCAGCATTCCCCAGCCGTCGAGTACCAGTGACGCGCCTTCCTGTTCCGCCCAGTGCATGAACAACGACGGCCGCTCACCGTAAGCCAGGTCATAGCACACCGCACCCGGCTCCAGCAGGTCGCGTGGCAACGGCGGCAACTCGCCGTTAAGGCTCGCCGAGGTCGCATTGATGACGAGGTCAAAACTCATGCCGCGCAATTCGTCGAAGCCGCCGCCGCTGGCCCGACCCTGGTGCCGCAGCCCGGCGGCCAGATGCTGGGCGCGCTTGGGTGTGCGGTTGGCGATCCGGATCGAGGCAGGTGCTTCGCTCAGCAACGCCGGCAGGATGCCACGCGCCGCACCCCCCGCACCCAGCACCAGAATGCGGCTGTCCTTAATCATGACATGCTGGTTGCGCCGCAAATCCGTGATCAGTCCGATACCGTCCGTATTGTCTCCCACCAAGGTGCTGTCACCCTGGATGTACAGCGTGTTGACACAGCGGGCGCGTTCGGCACGCGGGCTGTGCACATGGCACAGCGCGTAGGCCTCTTCCTTGTACGGTTGGGTAACGTTCAGTCCGCGTCCGCCGCTGCCGAGGAACTCGCGCAGCAGCGTGGTGAACTGCTGCGGCGATGCGTCGATGCGATCATATTGCAGAGGGTGTCCGGTAAGGCGCGCAAATTCGGCGTGGATCTGCGGCGAACGGCTGTGCGCCACCGGATGGCCGATAATGGCATAGCGATCAGGTGCCTTGTTCACAGGCACCATCCTGTCGGCGCCAGGTTGATGACCTCATGCGGGAAGTATCCCGGCCGTCGGTGATTACATTTCCACAACATGGGTCTTGTCCGCGGCCACGGCTTCAGATACGACACACCGCGCTGGCGGCCGGCCGCATGCGGAGAGGCAACGGGTTTGACGTGTCACGCTGTTTCCCTGAGCCATGCGGCAGCGCGCTTGGCAAAGTAGGTGAGAATGG
>DASUXE010000042.1:0-4905 GCA_036378075.1 Gammaproteobacteria bacterium | reverse complement strand
CACTCTGATAGGCCCCCGCGCCAAAACATTGCTACCATGCCTGAAAAACGGGTCCGCAAGCAGCAGGCGATGTTGTTGTATTTACGCGGGGTGGGCTGTTCCGCGTGGAGTTTCAAGCCGTGATACGCAAGCGGTACATATTAGTTATAGGCCGAGATTTCCGGTTCCGCAAGCGGTCGTGACAGGCCATTGAGAACCAGTCCAGAAGGATGGCGTACGTAGGTGTAATTGCTGACATTTCGGGGTGCTGTAACAAATGACGCTGGAAAAGTTTGTGAATATGTTTATTGTCCTGTTCGTGGTCATGGACCCGATCGGCGTAACCCCGATGTTCGGCACCCTCACGCGCGGCGGCGGCGACTTGCACCGTCGCCGCATGGCATTCAAGGGCGTATCGCTGGCGGCAGCGATCCTGCTGGTGTTTGCCTTCATCGGCGACTGGCTGCTGCACACCCTCGGGATCGGCATTCCGGCCTTCAAGATTGCCGGCGGCATTCTCCTGTTTCTTATCGCGATCGACATGGTGTTCGCACGCCATTCCGGCGGCCGGTCCACCACCGAACCCGAGAACCAGGAAGCCCGCTACAAGGAAGACATCTCGGTGTTTCCGCTTGCGTTCCCGCTTATCGCCGGCCCCGGTGCGCTGACCACCATCCTGCTGATGGTGGGTGAAGCACATGGCAGCATCTGGTATTTCGTCAGTATGATCGCAGTGCTGTTGCTGGTATTGCTGATCACGCTGCTGTGCCTGCTGATGTCAGGGCGTTTGATGAAACTTCTGGGCGAAACCGGCGCCAATGTGGTGGATCGATTGCTGGGGGTGATTCTGGCAGCGCTCGCGGTCCAGTTTGTGGTTGATGGCGTCAGGGCCGGGTTTTTCAGTTGAATCGATTTGCATGCGCAGGGCGCTTGCCCTGCCTATTTATTGTTTTTGCTCCGGTAGCTGACCTGGGCTACCGCCGTTTTTGAGATAGTCGGCAAGTTCCGCGTCCTGTTTGGCAGCGGCGGCATTGCCCAGTTTCGCGTCCACTTGCGATAAGTTTTCCAGATCCTTTACAGAGTGTGTGCGATCGTACATCCACAGCCGGATGTCGAGTGCCCGGTGCAGACGCCCATCTGCGCCATTCCAGTCCTGCTGTGTGACTGACATGTCCGCCCATTCCTCAAGGGTGGCGGCGATGCCGGGACGGTAATAGTTCTTGCGATACTCATCCAGCGCATCTTGATACAAGGCGGCCGCATTTTGCAGGTCGCCGTGTTTGCGTGCCGCCAGTGCCTGCAGCCGCTGATAACGCGCGCTACCGATTGCATCGGCATGTTTTCCAAGCGAGCGGCCAAGCTTGTCGAGCCATTGAGCGGAGTCCGCCGCATCAACGTCGAATGCGGTCTGGGTGCGCGCAAACAGGGCAGCCTGCCGGATGTCGGCGGGCAGCTTCGAATCCGCAAGCAGTTTGTCGAGGCGTGCAGCCGCACCGGTATGCTCGCCGGCCTGCAGATCAGCATAGGCGTGCAGCAAGGCAACATGCGGTGCGATGGTGGTGAATGTGCCGCTGGCAAGAATGCTGTCTGCATTCGCGAGGTAGGTGCGCGCAGTGGCGTATTCGCCTTGTCCCAGCGCGCTATCGGCAAGATCAACCAGCGCGTCGAGTTGTCCGTTGCGGTCATCAACGCTGCGGTACTGAATCAGCGCGCGTTCAAAGTAGTTGCGTGCTTCAAGGTACCGGTTGTCGGCGTAAGCCTGCATGCCCAGGCTCATGGCATCGCGGCTGCTGGTTACCGTGGCGGCCTGTGGCAGCGGTTTGCTGCCGCAAGCCGTCAAGGTTGCCACGACGCAGAGCGCGGGGGCGAAACGCATCAAATGCTTAATCATTGGGTGGTCTCGGTGCCACAACTTTTTCAGTCGGCGGTGGCGCCACGGATGAGGAAATCGGCCAGGTGTTCTGCAGCGCTCTCAGGGTGCGGTCGGTATTGTCCAGCACCTGCCGGGTCTGCAACACCATCGCCGGCAGGGATTGCATCTGCGCATTCACGCCGCCCATGGTGGTGTTGAGCTGATTCACCAGCAGCTTCCCGTGACTGACCAGCTCCGGCAGATCATTGGAAGCGGTGCTGGCATTTTTTACCAGCGGCTGCAGGTTTTTCAGCGAGACGTTCAGCGACTGGATCGCGTCGGCAAGACTGGTTTCGGTTCGCGGATCGTAGAGCAGCTTGCCGATTGCGCCGTGGCCCGAGGCCATCTGGCCGCTCACCGATTTGAGGTTGGCGCTGACAGCGTTGAGGTTTTGCACGATCTCTCCGACCTGTTTCGGATCTATCTGGGTGCTGATTTCGTCCAGCCGCGCCAGCGTCGCTTTCACGTTATCGAGCACCGGCGCCACCTGCGCCAGAATCTGATCCACAGATAGCGGTTCTTCGAGCGTGATCGTGGCGTCGTCGGGTATCGGCGGTTTATCGGGTGAGCCGGCAGTAATCTCGATAGCGGTATTGCCGAGCACCGACAGCTTGCTCAGACCGGCTTTGGAGTCTGTCCGGATAAGTTTGTGAAATTTCTCGAGTATCTGCATCGTAATGGCGATGCGGTTATCCGGCGTGATGCCGACAGCACTGACGTTACCGACATCCAGGCCCGACACAATGACATGGGTGTCGGTGTTGATGCCCTGTGCATTGTGAATGTAGGCATGCAGCACGAATTTCTTCTGGAAGTAACGTGCGGTCTGTTGATTGAAAACCAGCACCAGGAACAGCAGCGCGACAGCGCTCAGCACGAACACGCCCACCAGCCGTTCGCGTGCGGTGTAGGACAGGCGATGAATGTAGTGGGTGTGAGGTCTCTGGTTTTGTTCGGCCATGCGGATTCTACTCAGGCGGCGGCATGCAGAAATTGCTGCAAGACCGGCAATGGTGCGTTGGTGAAGGTATCCCAGCTCGCAAAATGCTGCACGCCTTGCGGATGAATGAACAGGATGTCCTGGGCGTGGCGTTTCACGAAACCGAGGTTGTGGGTGCTGACCAGTACCGCAAGGCCGCGGTCATGCGCCAGCTTGCGGTAGATGTCCGATTCGCGTTTGCGGCATTCTTCATCGGTCATGTGAAACGGTTCGTCAAGGAATATCAGTTCGGGCGACAGCATGAGGCAGCGCGCAATGGCGAGCAACAGCCGCTGGTGCTGGTTGAGATGGGCCGGCAGCACCTCGCGGGATCCCGGGTAGCCGAGAAAATCCAGCAACTCCATCGCCTGTGCGCGGATCGCATCGCGCGTGCCGAGGCGATGGTAGAGAGCCGGCAGGGTCACGTTGGTGATTCCGTCCACCACCGAAAGCAGCGGCGCGCCCTCGCTGACGAAGGCCACCCGGCAACGCAGTTGGCGCCATGCCGGCGTGTCGAGTGTTGCAACCTCGCTGCCTAGCAGGCGCAGGGTTCCGGCCGCCGGATCGACGCCCGCCAGCGCGCGCAGGTAGGCGGTCTTGCCGCTGCCATTCGGACCGACCAGGCAGATGATGCGGCCAGGTTCGGCTTCCAGCGACAGCGCATGCGCGAATTCCGAGCCGTCTTCACGACGTGGCCGTAGCGCTTCGGCGTAAAGCAGCGCTGTCATCGCGATACAACCGCCAACAGGCCATCCATCAGGAACACCAGCACCAGACTGGTCACGATGGCGCGCTGCGTATGTTGTGGCAATTCAGTTGGCGAACTGCGTACCCTCAGGCCGTGGAAGCAGGCGGTACCGGCAATGACGATACCGAACAGCAGATTTTTCAGAATGAAAATCGCCACCTGCGACGGCTGCAGCACTTCAGCCAGATGCTTCAGCTGGTGGGTTGTCTCCAGATGAAACAGCAGCCCGTTGAGGAATACTCCGCCGAACAGGGCGACCGCGGCGAAATAAACCGCCAGTGTTACCTGCGCGATCGCGGCGCCGATAATGCGCGGTGTAACGAAGAATTCCTGCACATTAATGCCCAGCAGCTCCAGTGCTTCGACTTCGCCATGCAGTTTCATGTAACCAGTATCGACCGCAATCGCGGAACCGGAGCGGCCGATCAGCACGATAGCGGTCAACAGCGACGAGAGTTCGACTCCCACGATGCTGGTCAACATTGCCGCGACATCTCGCTCGCTGCCCAGTGCCTGCGCCAGCATCAGTAGTTGCGACGTAATGGAAAGCCCCACCGCCAGCGCCAGCAGCGTGATCACGGGCAGCGCGTCGACGCCAGTGAAGATGATTTGGGAAGTGAGCGATTGGCGGGTGGCGCGATTGAACAGGCGCGCATCGCCGAACCAGTCGCGCAGGGCGTGCAGAATGAACGACGTGAGATCAAGCAGGTAGCCGCCCAGCGACAGCGTGCGGCGCCCGGTCCAGCCGAGCGTGTTGAAGAGTCTGCCGGTGCGCGCTTCAGCCACGGATTTCTCGACGCCCCTTTCTTGCAACATATGTCATATGAGTGACAGCCTAGAAGAAGGCCGTGCAGTCTGCAACAGCCCGGATCAGCGCCGCACAAATACCAGATCGCGTACCGGGTGCCCGCGATTCAGGCCGCGGCGTTCGAACTTGGTGAGCAGGCGTTCTGTGGGGCGCGGGACATAGCCGCCATCGGCCGCCGTATTGGCAAATTCGGCGCTGGCAGTCAGCACGGCAAGCATGTGTTCGGCATATTCCGGCCAGTCGGTGGCGAGCCGGAAATGACCGCCTTGACGCAGTTTCTGTGCGATCAGGAGTGCAAATTCCGCCTGTACGATACGGCGCTTGTGATGACGTTTCTTGGGCCAGGGATCTGGAAAGTAGAGCAGCACGGTGTCGAGACTCGCATCCGGCACGCAGCGCGTGAGCACCTCCACCGCATCGGCGCAAATCACCCGCGCGTTTGCAAGCTGCTCCGATTTGAGCGTGTTGAGCAGCCGCCC
>DASUXE010000041.1:0-3322 GCA_036378075.1 Gammaproteobacteria bacterium | reverse complement strand
CGGCGCCAGGGACGCGATCCATTCATGGAGCACCAGTTGCCACTGGCAGTCATCGCACTGAAACAAGGAGTGGGCAGGCTGATTCGTGACGCAACTGATACTGGCGTGATGATGCTTTGTGATCCACGACTGACACGCAAGGGTTACGGACGGGTATTCCTCGCGAGTCTGCCACCGATGCCACGTACCCGTGATCTGGATGAGGTAAGGACTTTCCTGTTGGAGAAGACGACGGGCCCCGCGATGAGTGCAGTGCAACCATGAAACTACTGGCAATCGACACGGCAACCGAGCGCTGCTCGGTTGCGCTCTGGGTGGACGGCAGGATCATTCAGCGGGAGCAGATGCTGAATCGGGCTCATGCGGAAGTCATTCTGCCGATGGTCAATGCGTTGCTACAAGAGGCCGGATACGCGTTGAACCAGCTGGACGCAGTCGGCTTTGGGCGTGGTCCCGGAGGATTTACCGGCGTTCGTGTCGCAGTATCTGTCGCTCAAGGGCTGGCATTTGGCGCCGGACTGCCGGTGCTGCCCGTGTCGGATCTTGCCGCCATCGCGGCTGGCGCGTTCCGGCTGCATGGCGCGCAGCGCGTGCTGGTCTGCATGGATGCACGCATGGGGGAGGTGTATTGGGGCGCGTTCTCGGTTATGGAAACGGCGGTGCAGGCTCATATTGAAGAATCCGTGGCTTCACCGGAAACGATTCACGCGCCCGATTCCGGCAAGTGGTTCGGTGCCGGTAGCGGTTTTCTGGCGTATCAATCCGTGCTAAAAGATCGGCTGGTGAATGTCCTGGCCGGCGCGGATCCCGGCCTGTTGCCCGAAGCACGGGATGTGGCTTCACTCGCGGCACAGGCGTATGGACGTGGAGAATATCTGCCGGCGGAACAGGCTCTGCCGGTATATTTGCGTGATCAGGTGGCATGGCCCAAGGCGGCGTTGTAATTAGATTGTCATGTGACCCTGTTTTAATAATTGCGTCATTGCAGTGTAGTAAAACACATGGCCGATAAACGTATACTGATTGTCGAAGACGAACGCCCGGTAAGGGAAATGGTCGCATTTGGCCTCAAACGCGACGGGTATCGAGTGCAGGAAGCAGCCGATTGCGCGCAGGCCCGCGCTGCCATTGCCGACCAGATGCCGGACTTGTTGCTGCTTGACTGGATGTTGCCCGACATGAGCGGGCTTGAGTTTGCCCGCTTGTTGAAACGACAGGAAGGCACCCGCGAATTGCCGATCATAATGCTCACCGCGCGCGCAACCGAAGACGACAAGGTCATGGGTTTGCAAAGCGGTGCGGATGATTACATCACCAAGCCGTTCTCGACGCGTGAATTGCTGGCGCGTATTGAGGCTGTGTTGCGGAGGGCGGCGGGTCATGAAGAGCAATTGTCCGTTGGCGTGCTGCAAATGAATACATTGAGTCATCGTGTAACAGCGAGCGGTAAGGACGTCACGCTAGGGCCTACCGAGTACCGGCTGCTGAAATTCTTCATGGCTCATCCGGAGCGTGTCTACAGCCGTGCCCAGGTGCTGGACCGGGTCTGGGGCGGCGGTGTTTATGTCGAGGAACGCACGGTAGATGTGCATATCCGGCGGCTGCGCAAGGCCCTGGAGCCGTACGGTTGCGAAACCTATGTTCAGACTGTGCGCGGTAGCGGCTATCGCTGTTCGCCGGTACAGGGCCCGTAATAATGGGGCGTGGATGGCGCAGGAGCTTGTCGGGTTATATCGCGCTCCTGCTGGCGGCATTGCTGGTTGCCGGTCATTTGGGCTATCCGTGGCTTGGATTGTTCATCGCCACTCTGATTTATCTGATCTGGCATCTCGTCAATCTTTACAGACTGGAGCGCTGGCTGCGCAAGGGAAGGCAGTTCAATACGCCGGAATCGTTCGGCGTCTGGGGGGAAATATTCCAGCACTTTTACCGCCTTCGACGCCGTGATCGTGAACGCAAACGTCGAATGGCACGGCTTTTGCGTGAATTCCGGGATTCGACCGGCGCAATGCCGGATGGCGTGGTGGTTCTGAACCGGTTGGGAGAAATACGCTGGTTCAATCGCGCGGCCGCCAGACTGCTGGATTTGCATGTACCCCAGGATGTCGGCCAGCGAATCGCAAACCTGATTCGTCATCCGGACTTCATCCGCTACATGAAGCGCGGTGAATATGAGGAAGCGGTGGAAATTCCTTCCGAGCTTGGCGGCGCTCCCTACCTGACCTTGCAAATAGTTCCTTATGCGGAGACACAGCAATTGCTGCTGGTGCGGGATGTCACGCGCCTGCACCGCCTTGAGCAGATGCGCCGTGAATTTGTTGCCAATGCATCCCACGAACTGCGCACGCCGCTGACCGTTATTGCGGGATACCTGGATGCGCTTAATGCGGAAACGGATTTGCCTGCGGACTGGCATGCTCCACTCAGGGAAATGCAGCAGCAGTCACGCAGAATGGGCGCGATCGTGAATGATCTACTCGAACTGTTACGCCTCGAAACCGAGCCGGGCGAAGCGGCGTACCAGAAAGTTGATGTTGCCGGAATGTTGTCGCGAATTCGCAGCGCTGCGCTTGCCTTGGGGCAGGGTCCGAAGGAGATAACCCTGGATATCGCACCGGATATCCAGCTGTTAGGCGCCGAGCGTGAGCTGTACAGCGCGTTTGCCAATCTTGTGTTCAACGCCATGAAATACACACCCTCGGATGGACAGGTCATTGCATCGTGGAAGTCGGAGGGTGAGGGGGCGCGGTTCAGTGTTGCCGATACCGGCATCGGGATTCCTGCCGAGCATTTGCCCAGGCTGACGGAACGATTCTACCGAGTGGATCCGTCGCGTCAGCGTGACAGCGGTGGTACCGGATTGGGGTTGGCGATCGTCAAGCATGCGTTACAACACCATGCTGCGCATCTTGAGATATCCAGCAAACCTGGAAAAGGCAGCATCTTCAGCTGTCATTTCCCTCGGCAGCGGATTTATCGCGTGGATCATTCCTGAGATGTCTCATGTCATGGTTTTGTCGCCGTAGCTTCACGATTTTTTAAACCTTCCAGTGCATTCTTGCCGCCATGGCAGGCGGAAGGATGTGGCATATGGCGACTGATCAGTTTGACGTTGAATCGGGTGAACGTGCCGGTACGAGCTGGTTTCGGAATCCAGCGCCGGGGCGACTGAGCGTTGGCCTGGCGGAAACCGACTCCGAGCTGCGCGAGTCACAACGTTTGCGCTACAAGGTGTTCGGCGAAGAACAGGGCGCGACCTTGCATGGCCTTGAAGCTGGACTTGACCAGGACAGATTCGACGACTATTGCCGGCATATTCTGG
>DASUXE010000040.1:0-5667 GCA_036378075.1 Gammaproteobacteria bacterium | reverse complement strand
GTTTGCCTGTCCTTTACTTGAGAATATTCGGTTGTATCAGTAGACAACGGGCGGCTTCCGAAGTCATTGACGCAGGTCAAAACCGGCCGATTCACCCGAGAAAGATTTTGCGCGGCACGAAATATCGGGCCTGTCGCACGGCGCTTGCCGGCTGGCTTGCCGATTGCCCCGACAATCCGAAAAGTTGCATTATGTGACCCGCGTTCACGCACTGTAACCGGGATATCAGCGCTGATTTGCTGCCTTAAAAAATATACTCATATGCCGCACCAGCACCCCGCCGACTATCAGATCCGCAAAGCGCGCCCTGACGAATACCGGGAACTGGGCCAGCTCATCGTTGACGTCTATGCGAGCCTGCCCGGCATGGCAACGCCGGACCAGCAGCCCGGCTATTACGCGAAGCTGCTCAATGTTGCCGGGCGCGCTGCCAACCTGGCGATCAGCGTATTTGCCGCGGTTGGCACATCGGGCGAATTGTTCGGCAGCGTGGATTTCATTCACGACATGGCGCACTACGGTTCCGGCGGTACCGCCGGAACCGTACCGAACGCATCCGGTATCCGGCTGCTTGCAGTCAGCCCTGCCGCCCGCGGTATGGGCATCGGCAAGGCACTAACCCTCTACTGCATCGAACAGGCGCGCGCACTCGGCAGATCGCAGATCATCCTGCACACCACCCGTGCCATGCTGACTGCATGGACCATGTACGAGCGCATGGGTTTCGAGCGTTCTCCGGAAATCGACTTTACCCAAGGCCAGTTGGAGGTCTTCGGTTTCAGTTTGTCACTGGTGGATTGATCCGGCCCCGGGTTGCTTGTCGTAAGCAGCCACTACGTGTAGGGTTTTGCATATTTTTCAGCCGCAGTTTCAGAGTCAAAGGGAGTTACCGGTAATGAACATCCGGTTCGGGTCGAAAGTCCTCATGTCACTGGTGCTCTCGTTTGCCTGTCTCGCCCTGCCATTCCTCCCACAGAGCACCATCCCGTTCACCGTCATGGCAAGTGGCGGTCAGCTGGCCGTGATCCCGACTGATCTGGGTATGCCGCTGCCGGACACGCTTCAGCGCGGCGATCTCATCCGCTTTGACCAGATGACAAGAACCGCCCGGCTGCCGTTTGTTCTCAACATGGGAAATCCTGCGATTGGCACCGCCGTGAACATGGTCGTCAGCAGGGACAGCAAGCTTCTGCCGGTATCGGTCCCGTTTGTGCCATTGCCCTCCACATTCGCTGCGCGCGCGACAACCTTTGCCGGTATCGCACTCACCTGGCTGCTCACCGCGCTCGGACTTCTGCTGGCATGGCGCGGACAACTCAAGGCGACGAACGGTGTTGCCATCTGGTGTCTGGTTGTTGCCGCTGACAGCATTATGACCAGCCTGCCCGTCACACCCGAAGTGCTGTCACTGTGGCTGAATACCATTACGAATTTCATGGAACAGGCCGGCACCCTGATCGGCCTGCTGTTCGTTTCCGAAGGTCTGGCCAGAAGCGACGCAAACAACCGCTGGTGGAAACTGCACCGGCCGGTATTTTTTACCCTGCTCGGTGTTTACCTGACTTTGCTGATCGCAATAAAAGTCAGACTGTACCTGACCGGCGTGATCTGGCCCGGGATGCAGCCATTCGCGATTCTGATCCATCTGGCGACTTTCGCATTGCCGATTGCAATGATCATGTTCTCGTATTCGAGGGTCACCGAAGCCAACCGCGCCAGGATCCGCTGGGTATTCGCCAGCATACTTGGCATCGTCGCGTCCTACGTCATGGGTGTTCTGCCGGCGTTTGTACCGATATCGGGACAAACAGCCGCTATTCTGGGCACGCTTTTCACCGGTATAGCGTTGTGCGGATTCACCTACGCGGTGCTGCGTCACCAACTGGTTTCGATCCGGTTCGTCGTCAACCGTGCGCTCGCCTACGGTATTGTGACTTCAATGGTGGTTGGCGTCTTCACGGTGCTGACGATGCTGGTGGAGCGCAATACGCTGGGCGAAGGCACCAACCGGCTGCTGGAATTGCTGGTGCCGCTGTTGCTCGGTATCACACTGCACTCGGTCAAGAAATACGTGGACGACTATATCAACAAGTGGTTTTTCCGGCGTCGTTACCGGGCCGAAACCGCGCTCAGCCACTTTGCCCGCACCTGCGCGTATGTCGATCAGCCGGCGAACCTGCTCAAGCTCACGGCCGATGAACTGTTTCGCAACAGCGGCGCGCAATCCGTCAGCATCTATCTGATCGATCCAGCCACAGCTGCAGCTCGTTGCGTCGAAACCCGTGGTGCGGCTTTGCCTGCCCGTATCGATACCGACGACCTGGCGCTGGTGCGACTGCGCGCCGGCGACACCGAAATCAATCTGCACGATGTCGTCAGTGCCTTTGGCGGCGTGGGGTATGCCTTCCCGATGGCCGTACGCAACAAACTTATCGGCATCGTGATTTGCGGGCCGCGCCCAGCTGAGCAATACCCCGCCGATGAACGCAAGCTGTTCGCGCACGTCGCCAGTCAGGTCGCGGTTGCCTTGCATACCCTCGAATTGCAGGAACAGCAAAATATCCTGCGCGACATTGTCGCCGGGGCGCTGCAATCGCTGCCGGAAGTCCGCACTCGCGCCCAGGCGTTACTGGCACCTCATCTGCCGGTTTAAACGCCGCTAAACCTCCGAATCTCGCAATCCGGCCGGGAGTTGGCATCTGCCAACCCGGCCAGTCTGCATTCCGTACAATATTTCCGCCCCTCGAACGTCTACAGGGCATATGGGGCGCGATGCAACCAGTATGGCCGGCATGAATAACGAACAAAACCGACAGCTTGCCGAAGACATCACCCGGGAGCGGCCACGGCTGCGGAATTTCATCCGCCGGCGGGTCAGCAGCGAGGCAGATGCAGAAGACATTCTGCAGGACGTGTTCGCCGAGCTGGTCGAAGTCAGCCACCTGATGCAGCCGGTGGAATACGTCGGTGCATGGTTATACCGGGTAGCTCGCAACCGGATCACCGATCTGTTTCGCAAGCGTCAAACCGAGGCTCGCGTGACATTACCGGACCCGGGCGACGATACGGACGCGCAGTTGGGTCTGGATGAATTACTGAGTGGAGATGATGCCGGACCGGAGTCCGCTTATGTCCGCAACATCCTGCTCGACGAACTTGATCGGGCCTTGAGTGAACTGCCACCCGAACAACAGGAGGTGTTCGTGGCACATGAATTCGAGGGCCACAGTTTCAAGGCACTCTCGGCCGAAACGGGCCTGAGCGTCAACACCCTGCTGGCCCGCAAACACTATGCGGTGCGTTATCTGAGAGAACGGCTGCAGGCAATTTATGAAGAAATCAGAGACACATGAGGAGATAACCATGAGACACCGCCATCGTCACAGCCTGGATAACCACTACTTGATTATGAAACTGCTTAAAGCGGCCGTTGTATTGATCGTGCTACCGCTGGCCTTCATCGGCTTTGGCTTTGCAGTCAAAGCCCTATGGAACTGGCTGATGCCCACGATCTTTGGCCTGACGACCATTACTTTCTGGCAGGCCTGGGGATTGCTGGCGCTGAGCTGGATACTGTCTGGTGTGATCCGCATCGGCGGACAGCCTCGACACTTTCGCCATCGCCTGGCCGAACGCTGGATGAAAATGACACCGGAAGAACGCGAGCAATTCCGCGCGCAGATGCATGATCACTGGCATCGTCATCATCACGACGAGCCGCCGTCGGCAGGGCCAGCGTAAGAGAACAGCAATATCGTCACGCAACGCTTGCCTTTGATAAAGGCAAGCGTTCGTCATGGCGCACGGCTCAGAAATGCCAGAATTCCGCGATCAGCAATCCGATCAGAACAAAGGCAATCGCGATCGCCTGAACCTCCACCCGCAACCGCATCAACCGGTTGTTCGCCACCAGATCCCTGGCGTCATCGTGACCTTCCGCGAAGGTACTGAGACCGACGATGAGGACAATCGCAGTTACCAACCAGGCCGATACGGCGAACAAAGCAAAGATGGTCATGGGGCACCTCCCGGCTCGGGAACGAGCCTTCTGCACGCACCACCACGCGTCAAACCCTATCCCCGTTCAGCAGGATTCGCACTGACCCGGATCATGTCAATGAGTCATCTGTAATTAATCTTGCAATACAAGCAGTTACAACTCGTTTTGCGCTGTCGTATGATGTGGCGACAACAGGGATACCCTGGCGAGGAGCCGACTGTGCCAAACCATGCCGCAGGATTTTCACCCAAGACATACGCCCGCACCGCGGGATTTCTGTATCTCATCGTGATCGTCGCCGGGGTGTTCGCCGAGATGGTTGCGCGCAATCCGCTGGTCGTGGCACACGATGCCGCCACCACCGCGCAGAATATCCTGGCGCATCAAACGCTGTTCAGAATGGGATTTTCAGCCGAGCTCGTTGCCTGCCTGTGCAACATCCCGCTTGCACTCATTTTCTACGAACTGTTCAAGATCGTGAACAAGCGCGTGACCTTGCTGACGGTATTTTTCTCTCTGGTCGGAACGGCCATCGAGAGCATGGATTTGCTCAACCATTTCTCGCCGCTGATCTTTCTGCAGGGCATACAGAATCTGAGAATCGATCCGGATGTGATGCAGGCCCAAGCCTATCTCGCGCTCACCCAGCAATCGATCGGTTTTGCGATCGCGCTCACCTATTTCGGCGGCTTCTGCCTGTCACTGGGTTACCTGATATACAAATCCGATTTCATGCCCCGCGTCATCGGCGTGCTGCTCGCCATTGAGGGCGTGTGCTATCTCGCCAACAGCTTCACTCTGTTTCTCGTCCCGCAGCATGCTTCCTTTGTGTTCTCACTGCTTATCGTTTCGGCACTCGCCGAATTGATCCTGTGCCTTTGGCTACTGGTAATGGGCGTCAATGTTGAACGGTGGGAAGAGAAAGCAGGGATGAAAGCGAGTTCGAAACTGGTTTCATAAGGCTGCCTGCTTTCAGCGACGCAAGAGAACGCATCAGAAAGAAAAAGGGGCTGATGCCCCTTTTTCTTTCAACGCATCAGTGGACGTTCCGAGTCAGCCCGTGCGTGCCTGCTTTACCGGAAAGCGCTCAGCCAGCTGCTCCAGCAAAACTTCCCAGTGTTTGTGGCCGTGGCCGTACTCGTCATCCGGCAGGTTTGCATGCTTCAGCTTCAGGAGCGTGTCCTGCCCCTTCGCTTCGAACGTGACCGTCACCACCGATTCCAGACCGCGTGTGAACATGGACATCCATGCCAGCTGGATCCGGTGCGGACGCGCCAGCTCCACGAAGCGTCCGTAATGCGGCATCTCCTTGCCGTTGTCCTTTACGCGCATGAAGTGGTACAGACCACCCTGTTTGGGTTTGAAGTCCACCCGGTCGGACCCGAACCAGGGATTGCCCGGGTTCTGCGTATCCAGCCACGCGTCATAGACCTCCGCCGGTGAAGCCGGAATGGTCCGCTCAAAATTCAATTCCATCGTCTTGTAATCGCCGGTGTTGTTCATTTGCGTTTCCTCTTCTCGGTGAAGTAACTCTCCAGGCGGTCCAGATGTTCATTCCAGAACCGCTCGTACTCGTGCACCCAGCCCGCCACCTGCTTCAAAGGCTCGGCACGGAACTCGATCACGTGGTCCCGCCCCTGCTTCTCCCGGTGGATCAGCCCCGCGCC
>DASUXE010000039.1:0-2465 GCA_036378075.1 Gammaproteobacteria bacterium | reverse complement strand
TCTTCCATGGCCTGTAGATAGGTTTCGGCCACTTCCCCGTAACGTCCAACCCCGAATAGCAGGGTGACATTGATATTGATTCCTTCCACTAGCAGCTGCCGTATTGTGGGCAGACAGGTGCGCGTAGCCGGGATCTTGATCAACACGTTAGGGCGATCAATCGATTTCCACAGCCGGCGTGCCGCGCGCAAGGTGGCGGGCGGATTATTTGCGTGATGCGGAGAGACTTCGATACTGACGAAACCATCCTGCCCTCCGCTGTGCTGATAGACGGGCTTCAGAAGATCGGCGGCAGTGATAACGTCAGCGGCATTCAGGGATCGGACAATCTCGGTCGCCGAAAGCCCACTGCCTGACAGGGAAACGATCCGCTGATCATAGATATCGCTGCCGGAGACGGCTTTCTCGAAGATCGAGGGGTTGGTGGTCACGCCGGTGACGCCATCCTCGCGAAGCAGGCGCATGAATTCACCGCTGTCCAGCAGGTCTCTGCTGAGGAAATCCACCCAGACGCTCTGCCCGAATGCTGTCAGGGATTGCAGTGGATTTGCATGCATATGCCGCTCTCCGTTTGCTCTCTATGCCTTGTTCCCGCGTTCATTCGCTCAGTGTGCCCGGTTGCCGGGCAGCAGCATATCGATTTCCGATTCGGCTTCGAACCAGTCCTGCAGCTCGTTGCCGGCTGCGAACCCGCGTTTCTCGGCGTGGTAATACGCGGCCTCGGCGATCATCGCGTGGCGCATCTCCATGTTGATCGCGGTGAGCTGATCGGGCGCTGCCTTGCCATCCGCTGCGCGCCGCGATGTTCTCGGGCGTGAGGCAGCCTTCGCGGGCTTTCTGCCGGTACTGTTTTCAATGTGTCTGGCCATTGTCGGTAACCTCTCTGCTTTCAAGTCGCGCCACAAATCCGTGCCACTGTTACTGCTGCCGCAGCTTATGCCGCGTCGAACCGCCTTTCGGCTTCCGCTTTCATGCGCGCTTCGACATCCAGTATCTGTCTGGTGGTCCTGAGCACCGTATCGGGATTGAGACTTATGGAGTCGATCCCGAGACGCACCAGGAATTCCGCCATTTCCGGATAATCGGACGGCGCCTGGCCGCATAGTCCGGAATGGATGGAATTTCGCCGGCAGCCTTCCACCGCGAGGCGGATCATCTCCTTTACGCCGGGATCACGTTCATCGTAATCGAACGCTACCAGTTCGGAATCCCGGTCCACACCGAGCGTCAGTTGTGTCAAGTCATTGGAACCGATCGAAAAGCCGTCGAAGCGCTTGGCAAACTCGTCGATCTGCAGGACGTTGTTGGGGATCTCGCACATGGCATAAATCTGCAGACTCTGTGCCCCGCGTTCGAGGCCGTACTCCGCCATTTTCCTGAGCACACGGTCCGCTTCCGCAACCCGTCGCACAAACGGAATCATGACGATCACGTTGCGCAATCCCATGTCTTCCCTGACCCGTTTGAGGGCGGCGCATTCCAGGGCAAAGCCTTCTTCATAGGCCGGATCCGCATAGCGCGAGGCACCGCGGAATCCCAGCATCGGATTGGCCTCCGTGGGCTCGAACCAGCGGCCGGCCAGCAATGCGGCATATTCATTGGACTTGAAATCCGACAGGCGCACGATGACCGGCTTGGGATAGAACGCGGCGGCAATGGTGCCGATGCCTTCGGAAAGGTGCCGCACAAAATATTCGCCGCCGTTGGCCGCGTCGCCAATGACGGCTTTCACCTGGTTGCGTTCCTCTGCATCGTTGATCTTTTCCGGATGCAGCAAGGCCATCGGATGCACCTTGATGTACTCGCTGATAATGAACTCCATCCGTGCCAGACCGATGCCCGAGTTGGGCAGGAAGCTGTATTTGAATGCCAGCTCCGGGTTACCCAGGTTCATCATTATCTTGGTTGCCGGACGTGCCAGCTTGCTGAGGTCGGTATTCAGCACGTCGAACGCCACCCGCCCGACATACACTTTGCCATTGTCGCCTTCAGCGCACGATACGGTCACGACCGTCCCATCGGGTATCTTCTGAGTTGCATTGTCGGCTCCGACGATTGCCGGGATGCCAAGCTCCCGTGCGACGATCGCCGCGTGACAGGTCCTGCCGCCGCGATTGGTCACGATGGCGGCGGCGGTTTTCATGACCGGTTCCCAGTCGGGTGACGTGGTATCGGCAATCAGAACCTCTCCCGGTTGGAAATGCTTCAGTTGTTCGACTTGCCTGATGACCCGGGCACGCCCGGAGGCAATGCGTTGACCGATCGAGCGTCCGGTTGTCAGAACTTTGTTGCTGTGTTCGCGCAGCACGAACTCCTGCAGCTGATTTGCCACCCACTGCGAGGTAACTGTTTCGGGGCGCGCCTGAACCATGTATAACTTTCCGTCAACACCGTCCTTGGCCCATTCCATGTCCATGGGCACCGGATGCCCGGCGCGCTTGCTGTAATGGTTTTCTATCTTGATT
>DASUXE010000038.1:0-13466 GCA_036378075.1 Gammaproteobacteria bacterium | reverse complement strand
GGCCTGTGACAAGTCCCCGTACAGCGGCATCAGCTCGACATCCGCCGGTAACTGTCCCGCCAGCAGCGCAGCAAGCCGGCGGATTTCGCCGCCGCCCGGCAGAAACACCAGCACGCTGCCGGTTTCCTGCTGCAACACGCGATGCACCACCGGAGCCACTGCAGTTTCGAGGCGTTTGCCTGCGACCGGTGTCAGATAATGGGTCGCGACGGGGTAGCTCCGGCCTTCGGAACGCAGCTGCGGCGCGTTATCCAGCAAGGCGGCAACCGGTTCGCCCGCCAGGGTAGCCGACATCACCAGCAGCCGCAGATCGGGGCGCAGTGCCTGACGCGCTTCCAGACACAAGGCCAACCCCAGATCGGCATTCAGGCTGCGTTCGTGGAATTCATCGAAGATCACGCCGCCATAACCGGACAGCGCCGGATCGGTTTGCAGCAGGCGCGTCAGCACGCCCTCCGTCACCACTTCGATCCGGGTCTGCGGTCCGATCCGGCTGTCCATGCGCACCCGGTAGCCGACCGTCTCGCCGGGTTGTTCCCCCAACATCCGTGCCATGTGCGTAGCCGCGGCCCGCGCCGCCAGGCGGCGTGGTTCCAGCATCACCAGTTTGCGGCCCACAAGCCAGGGAGCATCGAGCAACGCCAGCGGAACCCGCGTGGTCTTGCCGGCGCCGGGCGGCGCCTCGACCACCGCACAACCGCGCTCCGCTAGCGCGGTACGGATGTCGGGCAACAGGGAATCGATCGGAAGCTGATCCATCGTCGGCATTTTACGGGGATTTACGCCCCGTCATTTGACCGGATGCAGCGCGGTCCGTAAAATCTGCGCTCCTTCACGGGGCGATTAGCTCAGCGGGAGAGCACTGCCTTCACACGGCAGGGGTCACTGGTTCAATCCCAGTATCGCCCACCATCAAAACAAGAAAGCCGCGATGTGGTCGCGGCTTTTTTATTGCGCGGAAGCCCTCAGCCGGCCATCAGCCATACCGGCCGGTGATGTAATCTTCAGTCTGCTTGCGGGCCGGATTGGTGAACAGCGTGCTGGTATCGGCATATTCGACCAGGTTGCCGAGATACATGAAGGCCGTGAAATCGGACACACGTGCGGCCTGCTGCATGTTGTGGGTAACGATCACAATGGTGTAATCCGCTTTCAATTCCGCGATCAGTTCCTCGATCTTGAGGGTCGAAATCGGATCGAGCGCGGATGCGGGCTCATCCAGCAGCAGAATTTCCGGCTTGACTGCAATCGCACGCGCGATGCACAGGCGTTGCTGCTGACCGCCGGACAGGCGGGTGCCGCTCTGGTGCAGCTTGTCCTTGACCTCTTCCCACAGCGCGGCCTTGCGCAGCGCCCATTCCACCCGGTCATCCATCGCGGCCCGCGACAGCTTGTCGTACAGCCGCACGCCGAAAGCAATGTTATTGTAGACCGACATCGGGAATGGCGTCGGCTTCTGGAACACCATGCCAATCCGCGCCCGCAACAGATTCAGGTCCTGATCCCGGTCCAGAATATTTTCGCCGTCGAGCAATACCTCGCCGCTGGCGCGCTGCTCTGGATACAACTCATAGATGCGATTGAGGGTGCGCAGCAAGGTCGACTTGCCGCAGCCTGACGGCCCGATGAAGGCCGTGACCTGGCGTTCGGCGATATCCATGTTGATGTCGTGCAGCGCGTGAAACCGGCCGTAATGGAAATTCAGGCCCTTGATGGAAAGCTTGGCCTTGGCGACCGCGTGGCCGGCGCGCCCGGAAATGGAATTGAGAGTGATATCCGGTTTGTTCATGCGTCACTTCGTAAATGAGTTGGCGTTGATGATGACACGCGCAATGATGTTCAGAACCAGAATCGCCAGCGTGATCAGCAGTGCCGCCGCCCAGGCCAGATGTTGCCAGTTGTCGTAAGGGCTCATGGCAAACTGGAAGATCATCACCGGCAGGTTCGCCATGGGCCGCCCCATGTCGGTGCTCCAGAACTGGTTGTTCAGCGCCGTAAACAGCAACGGTGCCGTTTCACCGCTGATGCGCGCCACGCCCAGCAGAATGCCGGTGAGCATACCGCCCAGCGAGGCGCGGTACACCACCGTGACCACCACTTTCCATTGCGGGGCACCCAGTGCCGCCGCCGCTTCCCGCATCTGATCCGGCACCAGCTTCAGCATGTCCTCAGTGGTTCGCAATACCACCGGCAGCATGATCACCGCCAGCGACAGGCCGCCCGCCCAGCCGGAAAAATGCCCGAGCGGCACCACCACCACCGCGTATATGAACACCCCGATCACGATGGACGGCGCGCTCAACAGAATGTCGTTCACAAAGCGAATGATCGATGCGACTCTGGAATAGCGTCCGAACTCGGCGAGCCAGGTGGCGGCAAGAATGCCCACCGGCGTGCCGACCGCAACGCCAACCAGCGTCAGTAACAGTGAGCCGAGCAGCGCGTTGGCCATGCCGCCCTCGCTTACCGGCGGCGGCGTACTGAGCGTAAACATGTCGAGATTCACCCACTGCAGCCCGCGGCTGACCAGGGTCCACAACAGCCACACCAGCCAGAACAGACCGAACACAGTGGCGATCACCGAAACGCCAAGATTGAAGGCGTTGACCAGACGTCGCCGGTTGTAACGCGACACGATCGCCATCAGCTCTTGCCCCCTTCGCGCGACGCGAGTTTCAGCAACAGCAGCTTGGCGATGGCCAGCACCACAAACGTAATCAGGAACAGGATCAGGCCCAGTGCGATCAGCGAGGACGTGTACTCGGGCGTCACCGCTTCCGAAAACTCGTTGGCAAGCGTCGAGGAAATCGTGTTGCCGGGCATGAACAGCGAGGCATTGATGTCGTGGGTGTTGCCGATCACGAACGTGACCGCCATGGTCTCACCCAGCGCGCGGCCCAGCCCCAGCATGATGCCGCCCACCACTCCGACCCGGGTATAGGGCAGCACTACGTTCCAGACCACTTCCCAGGTGGTGCAGCCCAGGCCATGCGCGGATTCCTTGAGCAACGGCGGCACCAGCTCGAACACGTCACGCATCACCGAGGTGATGAACGGAATCACCATGATCGCGAGAATCAGGCCGGCGGTGAACACGCCGATACCCATGGGTGGCCCCTGGAACAGCACGCCCACCCACGGCCAGTTGCCGAGGTGATCGGTCATCCACGGCTGCACGTACTGCGCGAACAGCGGTGCAAACACGAACAACCCCCACATGCCATAGATGATGCTGGGAATCGCCGCCAGCAACTCGATCGCCGTGCCCACCGGGCGCCGCAGCCAGACCGGCGCCAGTTCAGTGATGAACAACGCAATGCCGAAACTCACCGGCACCGCAATAACCATCGCGATCAGCGAGGTGACCAGGGTGCCGAAAATGGACGACAGGGACGAAAACTGGTTGCTGACCGGATCCCAGTCGGTGCCCTCGAAGAAATGCCAGCCGAATTGACGCAGGGCCGGCCAGGCCTTGGCCACCAGAACCACCAGGATACCCAGCAGCAGGGCCAGCACCAGAAACGCCATCAGCCGGGTGATGCCACGGAACAGCAGATCGGCCAGCGCCCCGCGACTGTGCTGGCTGCCCGCCAGGGTTCTGCCTGATGCTGAATCCACGCTGCCCGCCTTCGCTGGTGTCATTCGAATGCACACGCCCCGCCCGGCTGGAGGGACACGCTGGTGCGGACAAGTCTAGGCGGCGTTTATGACAGAATTGTGACAGTCGCGGATCAATCCGCGGCAGCAGGCAGATTCATCGCTCAGGCCCGGGCCTCGCGCCGGCTCATTAGCAGCTTGTAGATCACCGGCATCACGATCAGCACCAGCGGCAGCTGCACCACCATCCCCGCGATGATGGCAATTGCCAGTGGCTGCTGCATGGCAGCACCGCGGCCGATGTCCAGCGCCAGCGGCAACAGCGCCAGGGTGGTAGTAAGCGTGGTCAGGGCGATGGGACGCATGCGGTTCAGCCCGGCGTCGATCAGCGCCCGGTCGAGGTTCTCCTGAAACTTGTATTCGACGAACTCGGAGAAATAGAAGATTGCGACCTCGGTGACGATGCCGACAATCATGGTCAGACCCATCATGGAGGTGATATTGAGTTCCACGCCCAGCACCCAGAGGGCAAAGAATACCGCGGCCACCGCCATCAGCGGCGTGGTCATGATGGCGAGTACCATGCGGAAACGCTCGTACAGGAACAGCAACAGCACGAAGATCAGCGCCACGGCTGCCACGAACACGATCGTCAGACCGCGGAAGGCGATCTGCTGCTGCTTGTAGAGTCCGCCCAGCTGCACATCGACATCCTTCGGAATCAGTCCCGGTGCGGCGAGCACCTGCTTGATGGACTGGATGCTGGAACCGAGATCGCGGCCACTGATACGCGCGGTCACCGCGAACATGCGTTGCAGATTGTCGCGGTCGATTTCCGGCTGACCCGTGACCGTCCTGATGGTTGCAATGTGCGATAACGGATAAGTTTTACCGTCTGCACCGCGAATCGGGATTTGCGCCAGCTGGCCGGTGCGCATGCGCAAATCCCGCGGCGTCCAGACCCGGATGCCGACGAACTTGATACCCTGCTGGACCTGAGCGGCCACCGTGCCCTGCAGGTACGTATCGAGTTGCCGGGTGACGCTGGCGGGATCGAGTCCCAGCAGACCGGCCTTGATCCGGTCCACGTGAATGTCGATTGCATCGCCTGCATACGTGACACCGTCGTAGACGTCGACAATCCCCGGGATCTTGCCGATCGCGTCCGCAACTTTCGGCGCGAGCTGCAACAGTTCATCGGTATTGTCACTGAACAGCTTGATCTCGACCGGCTGCGGCACCGCAGTGAGATCGCCGATTTCATCTTCCATGAGCTGGGACAGGTCGATGTCGAGTCCGGGCACCTTCTCATTGATGGCGTTACGGACCTGGTCCATTACTCTTTCAATGGAAGGACGCGGAAAATCCTTGAGCCGGATAAAGAAATCGCCGGTGTTGGACTCGGTGAGGCCGCCGCCCAGTTGCGCTCCAGTGCGACGCGAATAACTCGCGACCGACGGATTCGCCTGTAGAATGGTTTCCACCTGTCGCAGCAGACGGTCCGTCTCGGTCAGCGAAGTGCCGGGTGGCGCAATGTAGTCCAGAGTGAAACCACCCTCATCCATGTGCGGCATGAAGCCGGTGCCGACATAGTGATAACCGAGTAATCCGAGCACCGCCAGCGGCACCAGCCCGGCCAGCAACCACATCGGCTTCTGCAACAGATGCGGCATCAGCCATTGGTAAAACCGGTGCGAACGGCTTGCCAGCCAGCCGAATTTTTCCGCAGCCGCATCACGCTCCCGCAGCAACCCGCCAGCCAGCACCGGCACCACCAGCCAGGCCAGGAAAAACGAGATCAGCAGCGTGCTGCCCATGGTAAACGCCAGCGACTTGAAGAATGCGCCGGTGAGCCCCCCCAGAAATGCCAGCGGGATGAAGATGATGATTGTCGAAGCGGAAGATCCCATCAGCGGACGGGTAAATTCGCGGGCCGCATGTCCTACCCGGCTGTGCACCGGATGCTGATCCGGTTCACGCAGACGTCGCACGATGTGCTCGCACATCACCACCGAATCGTCGATCACCAGACCCACGGCCGCAGCGATGCCACCCAGGGTCATGATGTTGAAACTCATGCCCAAGGCATACAGCAGCAATACCGCAATCGCGATGGAGGATGGCACCACCAGAATCGCGATCAACATGATCTTGGCGTTGCGCAGGAATACGAACATCACCAGCGCCGCCAGAATCACGCCGATGATGATGGCATCACGCACGCTGCCGGCAGAAGCAATGATCAGACCGCTCTGGTCATACCATTTGCTGAGATGGACGTCCGCTGGCAATTTGCCACGATAAGCGGCCAGTTGCGCATCGATATCCTGATCGATCTGCACCGTGTTGCCGCCGGGCTGCTGATAGATATTGAGCAGCACGGCATCATGCCCATTGGCCGTAACCCGGATCCATTGCGGTACCGTGGACAAGGTTATGGTCGCCACCTGACCGAGCCGCAACGGCCCGTCGGGCCCCTGTCGCAACACAATCTGCCGCAATTGCCGGACAGCGCTTAGCTGGCTGTTGGAAACCAGCAGATAGAGTTTGTAATGATCTTCCAATCTGCCGACCGCAGTCAGCGCATTGCCGGCGGAAACCGCGTCCACGACATCGGCGAGCGACAGATGCAGCGCGCGCAGTCTGGCGGGATCGACATCCACATGATATTCGGCCCGGTGCCCGCCCTGCACTTCCACGCGCGCCACCCCCGGCACGCGCGACAACAGCGGCACCATCTGGTATTCGCCGATATCATGCAGCTGCACCAGACTTTCCGTATCCGAGGTCAGACTGTACGCGATCACCGGAAACACGGTGGGATCGCGGCGTTCAACCGTAAAACGGGTGCCGGCCGGCAACTGCGGCAGTAATACGTTAATCCGGGATTCCACCGACAGCAACGCCTGGATCATGTCGCGGCCCCAGCCGAAATTCACATAAACCTCGGCACTGCCGCGACTGGTGGTGGAACGCACCGATTCGACACCGGGGATCGCACGCACTGCCAGTTCCACCGGCCGCGTCACCTGCAACTCGGTTTGCGACGCGGGCCGGTCGCCGGCATCGAGTTCGATCACGATGCGCGGGAACTGGGTGTTGGGGAACAGCGCGACCGGCAGACGGAAGGCACTGAATATTCCGCCCACAGTCAGCGCTGCCGCCAGAAACAGCAGTGAACGGCGGTGCCGTTCCAGCCATGCCGGGAAATTCAATGCGAATCCTTTCTGATGTGCATGCCGTCACTCAGCTCATAATTGCCGAGCGTCACCACTTCGGCACCGGGATTGACATCGCCCTTGATCGCAATCCAGGTGCCGTCATCCGCGAGCTTCGTGACATTGATCCGGTGCGCAATCTGGTCCTTCACCACAAACACATAGGCTCGACTGCCCTCGTCCAGGACCGCGGAACGCGGCACCGCCGGTGCATGTGTGTCGCTAAGCGTGATCGTACCCTGCACATAACTGCCCGGCAGCAGACCGTCCACCGGTTTGGAAAGCCGCACGAACACATCCGCCAACCCACTGTTGCCATCCACCATGCCGCTGACATTGGTGACCCGGGCCTTGAAACGGATCGCCGGATTGTAGACATCGTGCAACGTGACCGGCATTCCGGCATGAATATTCGCGACCTGATCCGGTGACACCCCGAGCCGCACCGTCAGGGCACCGCGCAGACCCAGCGTCAGCAAGCTGCTGTTGGCCGCTACCTGCTCGCCGGAATTTACGGCAATCGACATCACCACGGCATCGGCCGGCGCGCGCAAGGCCAGTTCCCCGGCGCCACCCGCTTGCCGGGCATTTTCCAGATTGGCCTGGGCATCTGTCTCAGCCTGCTCGGCAGCCGCAAGCTGATCGCGGGTCGCCAGATGTTCCTTATATAGGTTACGGGTATGCGCCAGCGCCGTTCCGGCATAGGTCGCGGCCGCCTGCGCCTGCACATACGCGGCACGGCTGGCGGGGGTTGGCGCGAGCGTCAGTACCAGCTGGCCCTTTTTCACCGCTTCGCCGCTGTTCACCGCCACGCTGGCGATGCGGCTGTCACGCGGCGCGGCAAGCGTGACGGCGCGATACGGTGCCGGCGCCACGCTGCCGAACACAGGCAGACTCTCACGCACGTTGCGCTCGCTGACCGTCGCGGTCCTGACCAGAACCGTTGACAGCGCCGCGGAGGCGACTGACGCGTCATCGTCGGCATGCGCTGCCGGTAACCACAGCAAGACGGTGAGTGCGGTAATGACGACGTGTTTCATTTCGAAGGCTCTTTGAGTGCAAGATGTTCCAGGTCCGCAGGCGGCAACCCGAGCTGGGTGGACAGCGCGATCTGCAATTGCTGCTGTTCAGCGGCCAGATCCACGGCCTGCAACTGGCTGTTGAGTGCGGTGATTGCAAGGTTGTAATAGTCCGTCGCGGTCAGATCACCGCGTGCGTAAGCCATTCCGGCCGCATGCACGCTGTTTGCGCTTTCCGGAAGACTTGTCTGAATCCGCGCCAGCTGCGCACTGACCAGCTTGAGATCAGCGGCCACGCTATGCACGTCGCTGACTGCGGCATCGAGCCGTGCCTGATATTCCTGCCAGACCGCATCGCGCCCGGTTTCCGCGGCATGCACTGAAGCTGGCCCGCCGGCAATGAACGGAAACGTGAGACCGATACTGAAACCGTTGGTCTTGACGTTGCTGGTGTCGTTGGCACGATTGATGCCGAGATTGATGGCCGGAAACTGTGCCAATACCGCCTGCCGCACCTGTTCGTCCGCGCTGCGGTACGCATATTGCAGGCCGATCAGATCCGGGCGCCGTTCCGGCAACGCCTTGAGTGCGGTGTCGATTTCCTGGTCGGATGGCGATGAGTTGTTGCCGCTGCCTGCAATCAGATCAAGATGCACATCGGGCGCCAATCCCAGTAACGCATTCAGCGAGAATTGCGCATCGCTGAGATCCGTTTCGATGCCGCGCACTCGCCCATCCACATCCTGGACCGCGGCAAGCTCCAGTCCCAGCACGTCGTAGCCGATGTCACCGTCCTGCAGCGCACGGCGCAAGTTCTGATAGCGGCTGTCCAGGGCCTGTCGCAGTTGTTTCAGCAGCGCGAGCTTTTGACGATCATGCACAACCTGAACAAACAGCAGGCGGGCCTGCTGCGCGGTCTGCCATTCCGCCCACAGAATATCGAGATCAGCCTGCTGTGCGGTGGCACGCGCGACATTCTTTTCGTAATGGCTGGCCACCAGCGCATTGAGGTCGTACGACAATCCGACACTGTGGCCGGTCACCAGGCCGGCGGTATCACCGGCCGGCCGGTCAACGCTGTATGCGAGTTGCGGCCCCGGCAGCAGCCCCGCCGCAAATGCCTGCGCCGCCGACGCGTGTTCACGGGCGCGCAAGGTCTTGAGCGCAGGGTCGTTGAGCACCGCCAGAATCGCAACATCGGTTGTGTCCAGGCCATGACTGGCATCGAACGGGTGTGGTGCCAAACCCGGCAGATGCAGGCTCTCGACCCGGATCCGCGGTGCCGGCACGCGGGTACGGGTATCCGGTACAGTCGGCAAGGCGCGCGCATGGTAGGTCGCGCAACCTGCGAGGCTGCCTGCCATCAACCCCGTCATCAGCCACTTCAGATAGCGCACCGGAAATCCTGAAACATCAATCGGATAGGCTTGGGATTGTACGGTGCACACTGCCGCGCGGGACTTGCAGCGGCATTAACAGTTGTTAATCCGGGCCGCGGTGCGTGGCGCAAAAGCCGGTGTTTCCCTATGCTGTGCGGCATGCACATTCTCATCATCGAGGACGACGCCGAAACCGCCGAGTACCTGGCTCGCGGCCTGCAGGAAGGCGGACATGTGACGGAACTTGCTGCCGACGGCGACACCGGATTGCAGCGGGCGCGCACCCAGCATTACGACGCGCTGATTGTGGATCGCATGCTGCCGGGTCTCGACGGACTGAGCCTGTTGAGTGAACTACGGGCCGCCGGCAATACGACGCCGGCGCTGTTTCTGACTGCACTCGCAGACGTGGAAGACCGGGTGGCCGGATTGCAGACCGGAGCCGACGACTATCTCGCCAAGCCGTTCGCGTTCGCCGAGTTGCAGGCACGACTCGACGCCATTGTGCGTCGTCGCGATGCGCCGGCAACGGCGACGCTGCTCAATGTCGCCGATCTGCAGCTCGACCGTTTGCAGCGGCGCGTGACCCGCGCCGGACGTGTCATCAACCTTCAGGCGCGCGAATTCCGATTGCTCGAATACCTGATGCAGCATGCCGGCCAGGTGGTAACACGCACCATGCTGCTGGAACAGGTATGGGGTTACCATTTCGATCCGCAGACCAATGTCATCGACGTGCACATCAGCCGTCTGCGCGCCAAACTCGAACACGACTTCGACACGCCGTTGCTGCACACGGTTCGCGGTGCCGGGTATTGCCTGCGTGAACCGGATTAGACTGTCGCGCACTACCGCTTTCCGGCTCTCGATGCTGTATGCCGGATTGTTCTGCCTGCTGACAGTGTGCTGCCTCGCCCTGGTCTACTGGGGCACCATGAACGAAATCCGGACCCAGATCGATGCCGGTCTGCGCGCGGAAACCGACGCCCTGTTGCGCCTGTATCAGGTTCGCGGCGCGGTTGCCCTGCTGCAAACCATCGACGCACGCAGCACGCCCGCCAGTCTCGCACAAAGCGACACCGGCGATTCAGGGCCGCGTCAGTACCTGCTGACCGATACCAATGGCAAGGTCCTGGCCGGAACGCTTGATCATTGGCCATTCAAGGCCACCACCGGCTGGGACACCCTGCATCTCATCGCACAGGGTCACGAACCCGGACTCGATTCGGCGCGGCATTACCGGCTGCGCGCGCATGTTCTGCTGCTGCCGAACGGTGAGCATCTGCTGGTCGGGCAATCGCTGAATGAAACCGATGAACTGCGCGATCAGATGCTCACCCTGATGCTGATCGTCGCAGTGCTGATACTTGGTGCCGGACTCGGCGGCGGCTGGTGGATCGGACGCAGTGTGGTACGCCGGCTCGAACAGGTAACCAATGCCGCGGATCGCATCATGGCCGGCGATCTCGCCCAGCGCATACCCGAAACCGTGCGCGGTGATGATGAGTTCAGCCTGCTGGCGCATAAACTCAATGCCATGCTCGAGCGTATTGAATTGCTGATGCGCAACACCCGTGAGGTAACCGAGAATGTTGCGCATGATCTGCGCAGTCCGCTGACCCGCTTGCGCGGCGCCGCGGAAATGGCTCTGCTCAAGGGCGATTCTGAACGTCAGCGCGAAGCCCTGCGCAAGGCGATCGAACAAACCGACGATATCGTTGCGACCCTGAATGCGATCCTGAATATCGCGCAGATCGAATCCAATGCGCGCCGCGATCGGGCGACGGTGGACATGTCCTCGATCTGTCACGACGCCGCGGATCTCTACGAAGCGCTGGCGGAGAACAATTCCATTCAATTCGAGTCCGTCATACCGGACGGTATAACGCTACCGGGCAACCGCCAGCTGATCGCACAAGCGGTTGGCAATCTGCTGGATAACGCCATCAAGTACACCCCCGCGGGCGGCCGGGTGCTACTGACGTTGTCCCGCCAAGCCAACCGTGTGACTGTGCAAGTAAGCGATACCGGCAGCGGTATCCCGGCCGACATGCGCGAGAAAGTGATGCAACGCTTTGTGCGTCTGGACACCAGCCGCAGCAAACCGGGTAACGGTCTGGGGTTGTCGCTGGTAAAAGCGGTGGCTGACCAGCATGCTGCCAGCGTCACGCTTGAAGACAACCACCCGGGATTGCGTGTCAGCATTGTCTTCAGTTGCGAGGTCAACTCATGAAACGTCTGCGACATGTCGTGCTGCTGTCAGGCTTGCTGCTTTCAATACCGACCATGTCTTTTGCAGCCGGCGGACCGCTGGGCATTGATCACCGTCTGCCGTATGACAATTCCGGTATTTGGGCGCGGCACAACCAGTTGCTGCTCCAGGATGGCGTGATCCTCACCGAACTCGGCGGCGCATTGTGGCTGGGTGGCAATACGCGACTGGGCAAGACCTTCTGGACGGCAATCGACTCCAGTGCGTTTACCGCGCTGACGGTACAAGGCATGAAATACACATTCGGCCGTGAGCGCCCTTCCCAGACCGACAATCCCGACCAGTGGTTCAAGGGCGGGCAAAGCTTTCCCAGTGGCGAAGTTGCGCTGCAGGCAAGTTTCGTCACCCCGTTCATCATGGAATACAGCCATGACCACCCGTGGGTGTGGGGACTGGAAACATTGCCCGCCTACGACGGTCTGGCGCGCATGAAAGTGCGGGGGCACTGGCAAACCGATGTGCTGGCCGGTTGGGCGGTGGGTACCTTATGGGGCATCTATGCGCACGGCCGGCAAACTCCGTTCTTTCTGAGCATCATGCCTCACGGTATCGTGGTCGGTCTGCACACCACGTTCTAATTGAGGCCAAAGCGCCGGATCAGACGTGACTTCGCCCACTGCGTGAGCGTGATATAGCCGATAATAATGAGCGGCAACACCGCCATATACATCGGCGGCAGCCGGGTCAGTCCCAGACCGTGTGCAAGATCGCTGAACGGCAACCACACGCCGATGGCGCAAATGATGAACGTGGTTGCGAGCAACGGCCAACTCGGCCGGCTCTGCACGAACGGTATTTTGCCAGTACGGATCACATGCACGATCAGAGTCTGCGACAGCAGCGATTCCAGGAACCAGCCGGTCTGGAACGTGGCGGGTTCGTGCCAGCCGTTGAAAAACAGAATCAGCACTGCGAACGTCACGTAGTCGAACACGGAACTGAGTGGTCCCACGGTCAGCATGAAACGACCGATGTTGCGAATATCCCACTGCCGCGGCGACAGCACGTATTCCGGATCCACATTGTCGGTCGGAATCGCGGTCTGTGAAAAATCGTACAACAGGTTGTTCACCAGAATCTGAATCGGTGCCATCGGCACAAACGGCAGGAAAATGCTCGCGCCAAGCACGCTGAACATGTTGCCGAAATTGGAGCTGGCACCCATCTTCACGTACTTGATGATGTTACCGAACACCTTGCGGCCTTCGATGACACCCTCCTCCAGCACCATCAGACTCTTTTCCAGCAGGATGATATCGGCGGATTCCTTGGCAATATCGACCGCCGTATCCACCGAAATACCGACATCCGCCGCCCTGAGCGCCGGACCGTCGTTGATACCGTCACCCAGAAAACCCACCACGTGCCCACGTTCGTGCAAGGCACCGATCACCCGCGCCTTCTGCTCCGGGGAAAGTTTTGCGAACACGTCCACTTCCTCGACTGCCAGCGCCAGATCCGCATCGCGCATGCGCTCGAGGTCGCTGCCCAGCACAATCCGGTCCACTTCCATGCCGACCTGTGAACAGATCTTGCGGGTCACGGCATCGTTGTCGCCGGTGAGCACTTTCACCCGCACGCCATGCTGGCGCAGCATCGCGATGGCCTGGGCGGTGCTTTCCTTGGGCGGGTCGAGAAATGCGATGTAGCCCACCAGGATCAGATCTGATTCGTCGGCACGCGCGTAGAAGCGGCGCGGCTCTGGGATCTCCTTGTAGGCGACCGCGATCACCCGAAAGCCATCGTCATTGAGCGCGCGAGTCACTTCACGCAGACGATCGTAATCGTCCATCGTCAGGGGCTGGCGCTCATCATCGATTTCGCTGTGCGAACAGATGCTGAAGATTTCCTCGACCGCACCCTTGCAGATCAGCAGATGCCGCTCATGCTCCTCTTCCACCACCACCGACATCCGCCGCCCTGAGCGCCGGACCGTCGTTGATACCGTCACCCAGAAAACCCACCACGTGCCCACGTTCGT
>DASUXE010000037.1:0-4174 GCA_036378075.1 Gammaproteobacteria bacterium | reverse complement strand
GTTTCTGGCGGTGATGCTGGCGCTGGGACGCCTGTATCGTGACAGTGAAATGACAACCCTGATGGCCTGCGGCATCGGTCCGCGGCAGATTTACCGTCCGTTGCTGACACTCGCACTGATGCTGTCGCTGGTGCTGGCGGTGCTGTCGCTGGAAGTTGCACCGTGGGCGGTGCGAACCACCAATATCATCAGCAGCACCGCCCAGCACAATGCGCAGATGGGCAGTTTCGAATCAGGCAGCTTCAAGGTAGATGCCGATGGCAAAGGTGTTCTGTATTCGGCGGATGTCAGCAAGGACGGCCGCTCGCTGGACGATGTATTTATCGAAGCACCGACCAAGGACGGACGCCTGGACGTGATTTCCGCCAGCCACGGCACCCGCAATATCACCGGCGAGGGCGGCGCGGGGATGCTGATCCTGCATGACGGGTATCGCTATGACGGCGTCCCGGGAAAGGCGGATTTCCGTATCGTGAAATTTGCCGAACACGGCTTGCGCATTGCGCCAGCAAAGCCGAAAACCGGGATTCAGGGCTATGACACGATGCCGACGCCGGCGTTGCTGAAACAGCGCGATCGCGCTGCGCTGTCGGAATTTGAATGGCGCTTGTCGGTGCCGATTTCCGCCTTGCTGCTGGTGTTTCTCGCGGTACCGCTGGCCCGCACTTCCCCACGTCAGGGACGGTACGGCAAGTTGCTGGCAGCGATACTTGCCTACGTCATTTATGCCAATCTGGTCGGGATTGCACGGATCTGGCTGCAAAAAGGTCTGGTGCCCGCGGCCATCGGTATCTGGTGGGTGCACGCATTGTTTCTGATTGCGGTGCTGGTGATGCTGCAGATGCAATACGGTTTTCCCGGCGCCTCCGGATCAAGCAAGGTGAAGCCGGCATGAAACTGCTGGATCGTTACGTTGCGCGTCAAGTGGTGGCCAACACGCTGCTGGTATTGCTGGTACTGACCGCGATTTCAAGCCTGATCACGTTCGTTGGCGAATTCGACAAAGTCGGACAGGCACATTACACACTGGGCGCCGCGGCTCGCTACACATTCTTGTATATCCCGGCCCAGGCCTACGCGATGTTCCCGGTTGCAGTGCTGCTGGGTGCAATGCTGGGGCTGGGAGATCTGGCTTCGCACAACGAGCTGATGGTGCTGCGCACCGCCGGAGTGTCGGTACTGCGCATCGGTGTGAGTGCGATGCTGGGTGGCGTGCTGCTGGTAGTTGTCAGCGCGCTGCTTGGGGAATTTCTGGCGCCACCGGCCGAGCGCAATGCGGAAGATCAGCGTTCATTGTTGTTGTACAACCAGGCCAATGTGCTGGGTGCCGGTGGTGTGTGGGCCAAAGATGGCAACTTGTTCGTCAATGTCAAGAAGATCGGCGAACGCGATTCCGCGCAGAATATTTACCTGTTCGATTTCGATGCATCGCATCGTCTGCTGAGTGCCACGCGCGCCGATTCGGCGCTGTTTCAGGATGGACACTGGACGCTCAGGAATCTGCATGAAACCCATCTGACACCGGAGGGTGCAGTCACCCGCGAAGCCGGTTCGGTCGGATGGAAGACCTTGCTGGCACCAGGATTGCTGAATCTGTTTGTAGTGGATACCGACAGTCTGTCGGCGCGTGGACTGTATCGTTATATCAATTACCTGAAGGCTAACGGCATCGCACCTGATCGTTACGTTGCCGCATTCTGGGGCAAACTGGCGCAACCGGTATCGGTGATGCTGATGATGTTGCTGGCATTGCCGTTCGTGTTCGGCCCGATGCGTTCGTCGAGCACCGGCCAGCGTTTGCTGGTCGGCATGCTGGTCGGTATCGGGTTCTATGTGTTCAACAGCATTTTTATCCAGACCGGTGTCGTTTTCGGCCTCAATCCGGAATTTACCGCGTGGTTTCCCACCGGGTTGCTGGCGCTGATCAGCGGAGTGGCGGTCAGCCGGATTCGCTAGACCGATTTGTTTCCGATTCCCGATTGGATAGTTGCGCGAATGAAGGCGCCATCCGCAATTCGGTACCGGATAGCCTGTCATGCCAGGTCTTGCGTTCGCGATCAAACAGCGCCCAGATAAATCCGAGACCGAACACCAGCCAGGACAGCAGGGCGGCAAGATAGCGAAGCAAGGCCTGTGTCCAGGTGATGCGTGCGCCGTTAGCCGATTGCACCACCCGGACTTTCCAGGCCAGCATGCCGAGGGTTTGGCCGCTGCGGATCCAGAAGCCGGCAAAGAACAGGAAGCCAATCGTCAGCAGATACAGCCGGTATGCCGTGACCGCGGCCAGGTTGGAAGACGCCACGGCTTCGCCATGGGTGATCGGCAGAATCAGCGCGGTGCCGAGAAACCAAAGCGCCAGCACCACGAGGCTGTCATAGAATGCGGCGGCCAGTCGTCGCCACAGGGCCGGTCGCGGAGCCGGCGCTTCAGACGCTGGTGGCAGATTGCTGGTCGAATTCATCGTGCAGCCGGGCGGGAAGAATGAACTGGCGCTCCCTACCGGATTCGAACCGGTGTTTAAGCCTTGAGAGGGCTCCGTCCTAGGCCTCTAGACGAAGGGAGCGAACGCGAAAAGGAGTGGTATTATACGCAGGCTCCGGGCCGTTGCCATACAGGCGGCGGTTCGGGACACCGGTTTTCAGGAGCATGCTCCCTATTCGCCACCAGAAGCGACTGCCTCGAACCGACACACGTGAACAATTTGGATCAGTCCTCCGTCACTCCCACCATCATTCCTCGTGCCGAACACGCCATCTCCCGGGCTTTCATTTCGGAGAGTGCCCTCAAGGTGTTGTACCGGCTGAAAACCGCCGGCTTCCAGTCCTATCTGGTCGGAGGCGGGGTGCGCGATCTGCTGCTGGGCCGTGAACCGAAGGATTTCGACGTTGCCACCGATGCGAGTCCGGAGCAGGTACAGGCCCTGTTCCGCAACTGCCGGCTGATCGGGCGGCGGTTCCGGTTGGCGCACGTGCGGTTTGGGGGCGACACCATAGAAGTAGCGACGTTCCGTGCCACCCACCAGTATGAAATCGACGACGAAGACAGCAGCCGCGACCTGACGCTGCATGAGAGTGGCCGGATCCTGCGTGACAATGTTTATGGCACCCTCGAACAGGATGCGTTCCGCCGCGATTTCAGTATCAACGCGCTCTACTATGACATCCGCGACTTTTCCATCGTGGATTATGTGGGCGGTCTTGCCGATTTGCGCGCCGGCCAGCTGCGCCTGATCGGCGATCCGGAACAGCGTTACCGGGAAGATCCGGTCCGCATGCTGCGCGCGGCCCGCTTCGCTGCCAAACTGGGATTTCGCATTCATCCCCAGACCGAGGAGCCGATTGCGCGCATGGCCTCGCTGCTGAGTGATATTCCGCCAGCACGCCTGTTTGAAGAAATACTGAAACTGTTCTTGTACGGATTTGGCATGCAGGCATTCGAGAGCTTGCGACATTACGGCCTGTTCGCGCAGTTGTTCCCGGGCACCGATGTCGCGCTGAGTTTCGAGGAACAGGGCTTCCCACATGTGTTTATCGCCAGGGCGCTGGCGAGTACCGATGCGCGGGTTGCGGAAGGACGGCCGGTTACGCCTGCCTTTCTGCTGGCGGCGCTGTTGTGGGAACCAGTGCGGCAACGCGCCGCGGCATTGCAGGCGTCAGGCATGCATCCGGGCGACGCATACCGTCAGGCCGCCCATGAAGTAGTGGATGAGCAGGTGACACACGTGGCGTTGCCACGCCGGTTTGTGACGCCGATGATCGAAATCTACCAGATGCAACCACGATTCCTGCAACGCGAAGGCAAGCGACCGCTGCGGCTGCTCGGTCATCCGCGGTTTCGTGCTGCTTACGATTTTCTGTTGTTGCGTGCCGAAGCGGGCGATGCCGAACCGGCACTGGCGGAGTGGTGGACACAATTGCAGACCGCGACCGGCGATCAACAGCATGCGATGCTGGATGCGCAGCGCACGCCGTCAGCGGGCAATGGGCGCCGTCGCCGCCGCCGCAATCGTGGTGGAAGTTGAAGTTTCGACATGCAAGATCGGGTTGTCGCCTATATCGGGCTCGGCAGTAACCAGGATGATCCGGTGCACCAGCTGTGCAGCGCGATAGATGAACTGAAGCACTTGCCATCCAGCCGTTTGCTGGCGCATTCGCCGCTGTACAAATCGGCGCCG
>DASUXE010000036.1:0-4723 GCA_036378075.1 Gammaproteobacteria bacterium | reverse complement strand
CAGCACTCTGGCGCTGGCCAGCATCACGAACCCCACCGCCAGCCCGGTCAGGCCGATGGCGATGGACCAAACCAGCGCCGCCCAGAACAGCGTCACACGCGCGCCGTGACGATCGGCGAAAATGCCGCCGAAGAATGTGGTCAGCATGTAGCCGATACTGAATGCGGCCAGAATAAAGCCGCTCAGAACATCTTTGTCGTGCTGACTGAAATTCAGATCGCGAGCGATGTCGCCGATACCGTAGGCAATAGCCGAACGATCGATATAGTTGACGACGGTGATTAAAAAAATCAGCGCGATGACGATCCAGCGAAAATGCGTCCGGCGCATGGCCTGCCTCCCGATGAATGGTGAGGCAATACTACCCGACGGCGGCTTGTCCGAATCAATCCTCGAAGTAATAGACCCCCACCCCAGCCGGGCGCAACCCGTCTCCGGAACCAGTGGCGGCGTGATTCCTGAGTTGATGTTCAATGCGATTGACGAAAGCGTCGGTTTCAGCGCGAACAAAATCGCGCACCGTGGGCAACATACTCTCCGGAATATGCACCGGATTCATGTAGCGCTGCGGCAACGCTTCCTCGTCAGCCAGCTGCTGATTGCGTTCCAGGGTGCTGATCAATGCCCCCAGGCTCGCGCCGGCATGACTCAGTTCCTCGTCAAGACGCGCAGTATCCACGTTGCCAACGGTCAAACGCAGTCTGTCATTGGCAGCTTTCTCGACCAGCCCGTTCTGCATCAGCTCATCGAGGATCGCGCGATGCGGCACGTCGCCACTATATAACCGCACCAGACTGGCAAATGAGCGTGAGCCCTTGTTCAGCGGCAGTTCACGCGGCTGGCCGTCGTCGTCCACGAAATCATTGTGTGTCATCCAGCCAGCCAGCACCCGCACTGCGCGGTTGCGACTGGGGATGGCGCCTCGCTCTTCCGGTGGCGGCAGATCGGCAAGGCGCATGACTTCCTTGCGCGACAGCCCAGTCAGAATGGCGGCACGCGATTTGAATGGCCGGTTGCGATTCTGCAGCGCGAATTCGGATTCGCGCAGGGATACATCCACGAATACCCAGCGGCTGATTTCCTCAAACTCGAGGCAGGACATGCCATGCCGGAGCAGAATACGTGCCAGTGGTCTCAATACCCGCAACACCAACACGATCAAGCCTCTCGACAAAATCGCGGGTGCGTACGGGGCAGTTGTTTCGTTGTTGCTCATTGGTTCTTGCCCCTTAACCCATTTGGGAGATCGCGAAGCCCGCGTTATGACAAAAACGCGCTCCGCGACCCGCTTCCTGCTTGCGCAGTCCGTGCTGATTTCACATAAAGCATACACCGAAAATGGCCCAATGGATGCAGGAATAAATTCCCAAATAAATCAAGGGCTTTGCTGACCGCAAAATCAGGAAGGTATCGTCCGCTGAACAATATTTACCCAGCCAGCCGGGCTCGCTGGATGGACAGACTGCGCAGCAGGGATGACTAGGGGCTGGTCGGGAGTGGTTGTGCAGGTGGTGGCGAGAACTGAACGCTGACGGTGACGTGCTGGCGATTTCCGGTCACGGCCGCGTCCTTCCCGTCCAGTCGTTCGAAATACCATTCCTTCACGGCTGCGATCGCGGCGGCATTGAACAAGTCCGGGGGGGTGGCCGTGACTACGCTGGGGTTCACAGCGCGGCCATCCGGGCCGATATCAAAGCCCAAGGTGACGGAACCCGCCAGGTGCCGATCCAGCAGTTCAGATGGGTAGATGGGGTCAATCCGGTAGATGCGCCAATCCCCGGCCGTAACGATCTTGCAGTGCCGGGCAGGCGCGTAGATCGACGCCTGATTACGGCACAGGAACACGGTGCGCTGATTGGCCGCATCAGGGCCGAAGAACAGCGGATAGATGAAATCCCTGCCGATCGGCTGCCCCTGCTCTCGAGCGGGCTTGAAATGCCATTGCTGAATTGCGGTCAGCGCAGTCGCGGTATCGGCGGCGGGCAATTTCGAAAATTCCGCCCGGGGATTCGCCACGCTACCATCCGGTTGCACCGTGAACCGGATCAGGAGCTGACCGTCCTGTCCGCCTTGCTGTAACGCCTGGAGTGCCGGTGTTATGACCTCGGCGGTCGGCGTGCCGATCAGCACTGGCGCGGCCTTGTGCGCCGGCTCGGGGGCGGCTGGTGGCGGCATGCAGCCGGTCAGGAACAGGGCAAACAGCATTACGCCCAGGATTGGTTTCATCTCGGGATTTCCAGCCAGTCGGGATCTATGGGACGAAAATCGCTTCGGGCGCTACCTTAACATGCCGCCCCGTAACTCCCAAAAAAGGCCCTTGTTCGGCAAGCCAGCCGCTATAATACTGGGTATTCATACAGTATTCGTTGATTGCAACCATCATGGCCAACCCCCCTTCTCCGATCAAAGGCCGCGGCGCGCTGTCCCGCCCCGAAGGCCGTTTCGAGTCGCGGCGGCTCGAGAATTTCGACGACGGCTGGGCCCCGCCGGCAGAGGGCGACGGCGAACGCGGGCCACCAACCACCGTGACCGCTGAACCGGCTCGCAGCATCATCAGCCGTAACCGGTCGCCCGACATCCCGTTCGCGCAATCCATCAATCCCTATCGTGGCTGCGAACATGGTTGCATTTACTGTTTCGCCCGTCCCAGTCATGCCTACCTGAATCTTTCGCCAGGCATCGATTTCGAAACCAGATTGTTCTACAAGGCAGACGCTGCCGGACTGCTGGATCAGGAACTGCGCAAACCAGGCTACCGTTGCGAGCCGATCACGCTCGGCGCCAACACGGACCCGTATCAGCCGGTGGAGCGCAGACTCCGGGTGACACGCAGTCTGCTCGAAGTCATGCAAAGGTTTTCGCAGCCGGTCACCATCATTACCAAGAGCGCGCTCGTCACCCGTGATATCGACATACTGGCAGATATGGCGCAGAACGATCTGGTCAATGTGATGGTAAGCGTCACCACGCTCGACAATGACTTGAAACGCAAACTGGAGCCGCGCACCCCGAACGGCATGGTCCGTCTCAAGACCGTGCAGACTCTCGCCGAGGCGCAGATTCCCGTCGGGGTACTGGTTGCCCCCATCATTCCGATGATCAACGATGCAGAACTGGAAGGAATCGTCGAGCATGCAGCAAAAGCCGGTGCGCGCGCTGCCGGTTATGTGTTGCTGAGATTGCCCTACGAAGTGAAAGACCTGTTCCGCGAATGGTTGCAGATTCATGTGCCACTGCGCGCCGAACATGTGATGAGCGTGATCCGTCAGTCACGCGGCGGCAAGGATTACGTCGCACGTTTCGGTGTGCGCATGCGCGGTCAGGGTGAATTCGCCGAACTCATCGCGCAACGTTTCCAGCTTGCCTGCAAACGCAACGGACTGCTGCATGGACGCCGGCTGACACTCTCGACGCAAGGTTTCCGCGTGCCGCCCGCGGACGGACAGATCGGTTTCGAGTTCGGCTAGTTTTCTGTGCTGTCAAACTGCTTGACCGGTTCGGCCTTGAGCGCCTGCAATTCGCGCGCTACCAGTTTCGGATTCACCAGATTCATTTCCACTAGCCGTTTGAGATGCGCGAAACTTTCCGCGTCGCGGGCCTGCCAGCTGCAACCGATCTGATCGCCATTGGCATGCGCCACTTCGGCATCCATCTCCAGTGTTATGAGCTCGGCCAGCCGCCATTCGACACGTACCCGGTCGCCGGGAAAGATGCGGCCATCGGCGGGGCAACGGGCCAGAAAACCCCGGAATGACACGTCCAGCAAGGCGCAGTCCCAGGATTGATCCTCACGCCGGATGCGAATCAAGGAAGCAAAGCGGAAGCGCTTGAAACGGCGCCGTTCAGCGGGGTTCGGACTGGACACGGGCAGGCTCACCGGTCGATTTGATGTACCCAGTATAGTGCCACGAAACATTTAGAATCAGTATAAATTGTGGCTGATGCTTCACAGCGTCGCTTCAATCTGGTACTAAGACGGCTGGCCGAGCACCGGAATAGCAGCCATTCCGGCCGTCGGCCGCTTTTTTAATACTCAACGGAACCCGCATATGACAACCAACGCCCCGGTATCCCAGCGCCGCTCCTTCTCCACCGTGTTCCTGATTGAGATGTGGGAGCGCTTTGGCTATTACGGCATGCAGGCGCTCATCGTGTATTACATGGTGCAGCGACTCGGCTTCTCCGACGACCGTGCCAACCTGACCTGGGGCGCGGCGGCGGCCCTGATCTATGTGGCACCCGCGATCGGCGGCTGGATCGGCGACAAGATACTGGGCACGCGCCATACCATGCTGCTCGGCGCCGGGGTGCTGGCCTTCGGCTATGCGTTGATCACTGTGCCAAGCGAAAGCGTCTGGTTCCTGTTCGGTTCGCTGGGTGTCATCGTGGTGGGTAATGGTCTGTTCAAGGCCAATGCCGGCAACCTGGTGCGCAAGATCTACGAAGGGGACGATTCCAAGATCGACAGTGCCTTCACGATTTATTACATGGCGGTGAATCTGGGTTCGATGATCTCCATGCTGCTGACTCCCTGGATCAAGGACTATGTGAATGAGGCCTGGGGACATGAGTTGGGTTGGCACGCGGCGTTCGCGGTCTGCTGCGCGGGCTTGCTGGTCGGCCTGGGCAACTACTTCGTCATGCGTCATACCCTGGATCACATCGGTTCGGATCCGGATTTCAAGCCGCTGGACATGCGCAAGCTCGGGATGGTGCTGGCAGC